>NZ_JBFRDQ010000122.1:0-26686 GCF_052113865.1 Allobosea sp. TAB14
GGTTTGGGGCGGATGCTTCGACATGCGAAAAATCGCCCGGTGGACGAACTATCGATCCCAGTGGTCCGAGCTGACGATGCGCGGCAGCGTCTCGAACTGGTGGAAGGGCGGCGGCGAGGACAGCGTCCACTCCAGCGTCGTCGCGCCTTCGCCCCACGGATTGTCCCCGGCGAGCTGCTTCTTCGAGAAGGCGACGATGACGCCGTAGAAGAAGATGAGCAGGCCGGCAGCGAAGATGTAGGAGCCGATCGACGACCAGAAATGCCAGCCAGCGAAGGCGTCCGGATAGTCCACATAATGACGCGGCATGCCGGCGAGCCCGAGGAAGTGCTGCGGGAAGAACAGCAGGTTCGCGCCGATGAAGGCGATCCAGAAGTGCAGGCGGCCGATCCAGTCCGGCATGATGTAGCCGCTCATCTTCGGGAACCAGTAGTAGAAGCCCGCGAAGATGCCGAACACGGCGCCGAGCGACAGCACGTAGTGGAAGTGGGCCACGACGTAATAGGTCGCATGCAGCGAGCGATCGACGCCGGCATTGGCCAGCACCACGCCGGTGACGCCGCCGACGGTGAACAGGAAGATGAAGCCGATCGCCCAGACCATCGGCGCGGTGAAGCGGATCGAGCCACCCCACATCGTCGCGATCCAGGAAAAGATCTTGATGCCGGTCGGCACCGCGATGACCATCGTCGCGAACACGAAATAGCGCTGCGTGTTGAGCGAAAGGCCGGCGGTGTACATGTGGTGCGCCCACACGATGAAGCCGACGACGCCGATCGCGACCATCGCGTAGGCCATGCCGAGATAGCCGAAGATCGGCTTCTTCGAGAAGGTCGAGATGATGTGGCTGACGATGCCGAAGGCCGGCAGGATCATGATGTAGACTTCGGGGTGACCGAAGAACCAGAACAGGTGCTGGTACAGGATCGGGTCGCCGCCGCCGGCCGGGTCATAGAAGGTGGTGCCGAAGTTGCGGTCGGTCAGCAGCATGGTGATCGCGCCGGCGAGCACCGGCAGCGCCAGCAGCAGCAGGAAGGCGGTGACCAGCACGCCCCAGGCGAACAGCGGCATCTTGTGCATGGTCATGCCGGGCGCGCGCATGTTCAGGATCGTGGTGATGAAGTTGATCGCGCCCAGGATCGAGGCCGCGCCCGCCAGGTGCAGCGACAGGATGCCGAAATCGACCGACGGCCCGGGATGGCCCGCCGTCGAGAACGGCGGATAGATCGTCCAGCCCGTGCCGACGCCGTTGGCGCCGGGCGCGCCGGGCACGAAGAGCGAGATGACGAGCAGCACGAAGCCGGCGACCGTCAGCCAGAACGAGATGTTGTTCATGCGTGGGAAGGCCATGTCCGGCGCGCCGATCATCAGCGGCACGAACCAGTTGCCGAAGCCGCCGATGACGGCGGGCATGACCATGAAGAAGATCATGATCAGGCCGTGGCCGGTGACGAAAACGTTGTAGGTCTGGCCGCTCGAGAAGATCTGCAGGCCCGGATACATGAGCTCGATGCGCATCATGATCGACAGGAAGCCGCCGACCAAGCCCGCAATGATCGAGAAGATCAGGTAGAGGGTCCCGATGTCCTTGTGGTTGGTGGACAGAAGCCAGCGCCGCCACCCGGTCGGGTGGTCATGGGCTGCGTCGTGTCCGTGGTCGTGAGCGTGCGGTGCCGCGGTTGCCATGGTCTAGTCTCCTCGGCGAATTACTTCGAGGCCGCGGCGAGCTTGCGGCCCGCATCTTCGGCATTGGCGAATTTCTGCTTCGCCTCCGTCAGCCAGGCGGCATAGCGCTCCTGGCTGACGACGCGGAAGGCGATCGGCATGTAGGAGTGGTTCTGGCCGCAGATGAACGAGCACTGGCCGTAATAGATGCCCTCGCGCTCGGCCATGAACCAGGTCTCGTTCAGGYGGCCGGGGATGGCATCGATCTTGATGCCGAAGGACGGCACCGTGAATTTGTGGATGACGTCGGCGCCGGTGACCTGGACGCGGACGATCTTGCCGACCGGGACGACCGCCTCGTTGTCGACGGCGAGCAGGCGGGGCGCCTCGTCGGCGGCGATCTTCTTGGAGGCGATCGCCTCGGCGCGCTGCTTCTCGTCGAGCATCAGCGAATCGAAGCCGAAGGCGGCGGCGTTGTCCTGCGCGTATTCATAGGACCAGTACCACTGCTTGCCGGTGACCTTGATGGTCATGTCGGCCTTCGGCACCTCGAGCTGCAGCTTGAGCAGGCGGAAGGAGGGGATGGCGATCACGACCAGGATCAGGACCGGGATCACCGTCCAGGCCACTTCGAGCAAGGCGTTATGCGTGGTCTTGGAGGGGACCGGGTTGGCCTTCTCGTTGAAGCGGAAGATCACATAGACCAGCAGCGCGAGCACGAAGAGCGTGACCACGAAGATGATGATGTTCAGCCAGTCGTGGAACCAGTGGATGTAATCCGAGACGGGGGTCGCCGCGCCCTGCAGATTCATCTGCCAGGGAGTGGGCATGCCGGTGCCGGCGAAAGCCGGGACGGTCGCCAGCGCGATGGCTGCAAGGGCCGCGAGCGCGGCGGTTGCAAGGGTCCTGCTCAGAAATCGCATCGGTCCGACATAGCTCCTCAATCGACCTGCATGGGAGCCGGAGCTCGGGTCCATGCACGAAGGGGCGACCGTGAGGTCGCCCTGCTCTTCGGGATTGCGATAAATCAAAGATCACGCTTGCGCCAGAGGGACAATGCCGGCTGCGCCTCATGTCGTGCGGCATAAGCACGCGAGGTGGGGTTTGAAGTGCGGCATCGGGGCGCGGTCCGCCTTGACAGGACCGGGCCTGCATGGTCCGAACGCGTTTYATGTTGATGGCGGTGGGATTTCGTGGCGCGGCCGGGCTTTCGCCCGAATCCTGCGTTCCTGCTGTGGTTTGTGTCGCAAGATGCGATTTGGAAGGATGGCAGGGATGAAGAGGATCCTGGGGGCGCTTGGTGCGCTGGTGCTGGCGCTCATGGCGGCCGGCCTCGCCGCCGGTCCCGCTTATGCGCAGGGTACGGTGCGCTCGACACATGGCGACTGGCAGATGCGCTGCGAGGTGCCGCCCGGCGCCAAGGCCGAGCAATGCGCGCTCGTCCAGAACGTCGCCGCCGAGGATCGCCCGAATCTCACGCTCCTCGTCATCGTGCTGAAGACGGCCGACCAGAAGAGCCGGCTCCTGCGCGTCGTCGCCCCGCTCGGCGTGCTGCTGCCTTCGGGCCTCGGCCTCAAGATCGACGACAAGGATATCGGCCGCGCCGGCTTCGTCCGCTGCCTGACCACCGGCTGCGTCGCCGAGGTCGTCATGGACGATACGCTGCTCGGCCAGCTCAAGAGCGGCAAGAGCGCGACATTCATCGTATTCCAGACGCCGGAGGAGGGGGTGGGCGTGCCCGTTTCGCTCAACGGCTTCGGCCCTGGCGTGGAGGCTTTGCCGTGATCGATCGAACCCTTGACCGGAGCCGCTGGCTCGCTCTGCCGCTGCTCTGCCTGGGCCTTGCCGGCTGCGGCTCGCCCTCATCATCCTCCGCCGGCAGCACGGCGCTCAACATGCTGATGTTCCAGTCCGCCACCCCGCCGCCGGCGGACCAGCTGCCGAAGGACGAGGACGACATGACGGTCGTCTGTCCGGAGGTCATCGTCGCCGATGGCGGCGCCGCGATCCGGGCCCAGGCCGGGCAGGATTCGAGCGGCCTGCGCTACCAGATCTCGATCACCAACGTCGCGCGCGAATGCACGCCGACCGGCAATGGCGGCTTCCGCCTCAAGGTCGGCGTCGAGGGCCGCATCCTGCTCGGCCCGGCTGGCGGTGCCGGCAACTACGGCGCCACGCTGACCACGACGGTGACGCGCGGCACCGATGTCGTCGCACGTCGCGGCGCGCGCGTCGGCGGGACGATCCCGTCAGGGCAGGGCGGCGTCGACTTCACCCATGTCGAGGAGGGCATCACCGTGCCGCCCGGCAAGAGCGACGTCGAGATCATCGTCGGCCTGGGGCAGGGCGGCGCGGCGACACCGGCCCGCCATCGCCGTCGATAACGGCAGGCATTGCCGTGAAAGAAGGCGCCGCCCGGATTGACTGGGCCGGCGCCTTCTGTATCTGTGCCCGAAGCCGCATATCCCCGCGGGAGAGACCGGGCCTGATCCGTCAGGGCCGGCGCCGAAGGCGCAACCGCCCCGGAAACGCTCAGGCAAAAGGACCGCTGGGGAGTTGGCGCTCTGGAAAGTGGCGGAAGCGATTCCGCCCACCGACGGGTGTAACCTGTCCGGCTGAGTTGGCCGGGGCGGGGAAATCTCTCAGGTTCCGAGACAGAGGGGGCGCGTTCCGGACAGTTCCGTCCGGGGCTTGCGCTCGACTCTGGAAGGGGCCGCCATGGCTGCCGAAGCCGCCGATGCCACGGATGCCGTGGTGCTCAAGACCCCGCTTCATGCGCGCCATGTCGCGCTCGGCGCCCGCATGGTGCCCTTCGCCGGCTATGACATGCCGGTGCAGTATCCGACGGGCATCCTGACCGAGCACAACTGGACGCGCGACAAGGCCGGGCTCTTCGACGTCTCGCATATGGGCCAGTGCTTCCTGATCGGCCCCGATCACGAGACCACGGCCAAGGCGCTGGAAGCGCTGATTCCCGCCGATATCGTCAATCTCGCCCCCGGCAAGCAGCGCTACTCGCAGCTTCTGAACGAGGAGGGCGGCATCCTCGACGACCTGATGATCACGCGCTCGATCGACCCCGATGAGGACGGCGCGCTCTATCTCGTCGTCAACGCCGCCTGCAAGGATGCCGACTACGCCCATATCGAGGCGCGCCTGCCGGCCAACGTGAAGCTCATCAAGGCCGAGCATCGCGGCCTGATTGCGCTGCAGGGGCCGGGCGCCGAAGCCGCGCTCGCGGCTATCGCGCCGGAAGCCGCCGAGATGGGCTTCATGACCTCGCGCACCATGAAGGTCGCCGGCATCAAGGCCAATGTCAGCCGCTCCGGCTATACCGGCGAGGACGGCTACGAGATTTCTGCCGCAGCGGCGAAGATCGGCGAGATCTGGGACACGCTGCTGCTCGATGCCAACGTCAAGCCGATCGGCCTCGGTGCCCGCGATTCGCTGCGGCTCGAAGCGGGCTTGTGCCTCTACGGCCACGACATCGACACCACGACCTCGCCGATCGAGGCCGCGCTCAACTGGTCGATCCAGAAGCGCCGCCGCGAGGAGGGCGGCTTCCCCGGCGCCGCGCGCATCCAGCGCGAACTGGCCGAGGGCACGTCCCGCATCCGCGTCGGCTTGCTGCCGGAAGGTCGCGCCCCGGCCCGCGAAGGCACGGAGATCGCGACGCCTGAGGGCGAGGTGATCGGCACTGTGACCTCGGGCGGCTTCGGCCCGACGCTGAACGGCCCGCTCGCCATGGGCTATGTCGCCAAGGCCCATTCCGCGCCGGGCACCAAGCTCAACCTCATCGTGCGTGGCAAGCCGCTGCCGGCTGTCGTGGCGCCGACGCCCTTCGTCCCCAACGGTTACAAGCGCTGATCCGATTTCCCGATTTTCGCCAGGAGGAAACCATGGCCGAGACCCGCTACACCAAGGACCATGAATATATCCGCATCGAGGGTGACACCGGCACGGTCGGCATCTCCGACTACGCCCAGTCCCAGCTCGGCGACGTCGTCTTCGTCGAGCTGCCGACGGTCGGCAAGGCGCTGAGCAAGGGCGGCGAGGCCGCGGTGGTCGAGAGCGTCAAGGCCGCTTCGGAAGTCTACGCCCCGGTTTCCGGCGAGGTCGTCGAGGTCAATGGCGAGCTCGAGGCCGCGCCGGGCACCGTCAACGAGGACCCGGCCGGCAAGGGCTGGTTCCTCAAGATCAAGCTCACGGACGCAGCCGAGCTCGACGCGCTGATGAGCGAGGACGAGTACCAGAATTACGTGAAGACGCTCTGATGTCGCTCCGCCGTCATTCCGGGCAAGCCGCGTAGCGGCGCAGACCCGGAATCCATCGTGGGGCACAGCGCTCTAAGATGGATTCCGGCTCTCCGCTCTGGCCGGAATGACGGCGCGCTTTGAATCGAAAAGATACGGACGCACCCCATGCGCTATCTCCCGCTCACCGATACCGACCGCGAGGACATGCTCGCRCGSATCGGCGTYYCCGAYATCGACGCSCTGTTCAGCGACGTGCCGGCCGGCAAGCTGCTGAAGGCCCCGGTCGACCTGCCCCGCGCCAAGGGCGAGCTCGAGGTCGAGCGCATCCTCGGCAAGATGGCCGGCAAGAACACCGCCGCCTCGGCCGTTCCCTTCTTCGTCGGCGCCGGCGCCTACAAGCACCATGTCCCGGCGACGGTGGATCACCTGATCCAGCGCTCGGAATTCCTGACCAGCTACACGCCCTACCAGCCCGAGATCGCGCAGGGCACGCTGCAATATCTCTTCGAGTTCCAGACCCAGGTCGCCGCGCTGACCGGCATGGAGGTCGCCAACGCCTCGATGTATGATGGCTCGACCGGCACCGGTGAGGCCGTGCTGATGGCGCATCGCGTCACCAAGCGCCGCAAGGCGGTGCTCTCCGGCGGCCTGCACCCGCACTACACCGCGGTCGTCGAGACGCTCTCCGAGATGGCCAATGACGAGGTCGTGGTCCTGAAGCCCGACGTCTCGGCCAGCGAGGACATCCTCTCCCAGATCGACGACAGCACCTCCTGCGTCGTCGTCCAGTCCCCGGACGTCTTCGGCAACCTGCGCGACCTCAAGCCGATCGCCGAGAAGGCCCATGCCCATGGCGCCCTGCTGATCGCGGTCTTCACCGAGGTCGTCTCGCTCGGCGCCGTCGTGCCGCCGGGCGCGCAGGATGCCGACATCGTCGTTGGCGAGGGCCAGTCGATCGGCAACGCGCTGAATTTCGGCGGCCCCTATGTCGGCCTCTTCGCCGCCAAGTCGAAATATATCCGCCAGATGCCGGGCCGGCTCTGCGGCGAGACGGTCGATTCGACCGGCCAGCGTGGCTTCGTGCTGACGCTCTCGACCCGCGAGCAGCATATCCGCCGCGACAAGGCGACCTCGAACATCTGCACCAATTCCGGCCTCTGCGTGCTGGCCTTCACCATCCACATGACGCTGCTCGGCCAGACCGGCCTCGCGCGCCTTGCCGAGGTGAACCACGCCAATGCCGTGAAGCTCGCCAACGCGCTCGCGGGCGTCGAAGGCGTGAAGGTGCTCAACGACAGCTTCTTCAACGAGTTCACCGTGAAGCTGAAGAAGCCGGCCGCCGAGGTCGTCGAGGTGCTCGCCGCCAGGGGCATCCTGGCCGGCGTCCCCGTCTCGCGGCTCCTGCCCAAGGCTGGGCTCGACGACCTGCTGATCATCGCCTCGACCGAGGTGAATACCGATGAAGACCGGGCGGCCCTCGTGGCGGCGCTCGTGGAGGTGCTGTGATGTTGAACCGTCAGGGACGTCCCACCCAGGCCGGCGAGGCCTCGCATGAAGAGCACCTCACCTTCACCGGCAACAAGGCTCTCCAGCAGATCGAGCCGCTGATCTTCGAGATCGGCCATCGCGAGACGACCGGTGTCGACATCGACAAGCCGGCGCCGTTCAAGTCGCGGCTGGGCATGCACGCCCGCCAGGGCGAGATCGGCCTGCCCGGCCTCTCCGAGCCCGAGACGATGCGCCACTATGTGCGCCTCAGCCAGAAAAACTACGGCATCGACACCGGGCTCTTCCCGCTTGGTTCCTGCACGATGAAGCACAATGCCCGCCTCAACGAGAAGGTGGCGCGGCTTCCGGGCTTCTCCGACGTGCACCCCCTGCAGCCGATCTCGACCGTGCCCGGCGCGCTCGACCTGATGCTTGAGCTCGCCCGCTACCTGATGACGCTGACCGGCATGCCGGCCGTCGCCCTCTCTCCGAAGGCCGGTGCTCATGGCGAGGCTTGCGGCATGATGGCGATCAAGGCCGCCATCGCGGCGAAGGGCGAGGGCGCGACCCGCAATGTCGTGCTCGTCCCCGAATCGGCCCACGGCACCAACCCGGCGACGGCGGCCCTGATCGGCTTCTCGGTGAAGGCGGTTCCGGCCCGTCCGGACGGCACTGTCGCGGTCGAGGACGTCAAGGCCCTGCTCGGGCCGGACATCGCCGCGATCATGCTGACCAACCCGAACACCTGCGGCATCTTCGAGCCCCAGATCGTCGAGATCGCCGCGGCAATGCATGAGGCCGGCGCCTATTTCTACTGCGACGGCGCCAATTTCAACGCGATCGTCGGCAAGGCCCGTCCGGGCGATCTCGGCGTCGACGCCATGCACATCAATCTGCACAAGACCTTCTCGACGCCCCATGGCGGCGGTGGTCCCGGTGCCGGCCCGGTCGTGCTCTCCGAGCGTCTGGCGCCCTTCGCGCCGGTGCCTTTCATCCATGTCGAGAACGGCAAGCCGCATCTGATCGAGTCGCGCGCCGAAGCGCCGGCGGGCAACCATCCCTTCGGCCGCATGACCGCCTTCCACGGCCAGATGGGCATGTATGTCCGCGCGCTCGCCTACATGCTCAGCCACGGCTCGGACGGCATGCGCCAGGCTTCCGAGGATGCGGTGCTGAACGCGAACTACATCCGTGCGGGCTTGAGCGACCTGATGTCGCTGCCCTTCCCGGACCACCCCTCGATGCACGAGGTGCTGTTCGACGACGAATGGCTCAAGGGCACCGGCGTCTCGACGCTCGATTTCGCCAAGGCGATGATCGACGAGGGCTACCACCCGATGACGGTGTATTTCCCGCTCGTCGTCCATGGCGCCATGCTGATCGAGCCGACCGAATCGGAATCGAAGGCGGCGCTCGACCTCTTCATCGCGACGCTGCGCGACCTCGCCATCGCGGCCAAGGGCAACGACAAGGAGCGCTTCACCAGCGCCCCGCATCACGCCCCGATCCGCCGCCTCGACGAGACCCGCGCCGCCCGTTCGCCAGTGCTGAAATGGACGGAGCCGGCTCCGGTCAAGGCCGCGGCGGAGTAAGGGGCGGCCCGCCCTGACGATATCCGTCAGCATGGTGAAGGGCGCCCGCCGATTCTTAAGCATTCCTTGACCATGTCGGGGAATGATCGCCTCCGTGCCGCCTTGTGTGGCTCGGGGGTAGTTCGATGTTCCTGCGTAACGCCATCCTCGCTACGGCGGCTGTTGCCGCCCTCGCGGCGCTACCCGCGCGCGCCAACGAGGCGAGCTAYGGCCCCAACACCTATGACCGCACGCTKGARGCGCTGATCRCSCATGAGGACGTCGCCGCGCGTGGCGGCTGGCCGAAGGTGCCGGCAGGCGCTGCATCCCTCAAGCCCGATTCGCGGGGGCCGGACGTCGTCGCGCTGAAGCAGCGTCTCRTCGCGGGCGGCGACCTTTCGGCCGAGGCCTTGCCGGGCGACGTTTATGATGCGGCCGTCGTCGAGGCGGTGAAGCGCTTCCAGCGTCGCCACGGTCTCTCGGATCTCGGCACGGTCGGCCGCCTCACCCTCAAGGCGATGAACACGCCGGTCGAGATGCGCCTCAACCAGCTCACCGCCACGCTCGAGCGGCTCAAGGGCAACGGCTTCAACTTCGCCAGCCGCTATGTCGTSGTGAACATCCCCGGCGCCAGCGTCGAGGCGGTGGAGAACGGCGAGGTGAAGGAGCGCCATCTCGCCATCGTCGGGCGGCCGGACCGGCCCTCTCCGGTGATCCAGGCCAACATCACCTCGGTCAATCTGAACCCCTATTGGACCGTGCCGATGTCGATCGTGAAGGCCGACATCATCCCCCATATGCGCAAGGATCCGAGCTTCATCGCCAAGTCGAACATGAAACTGCTCGGAGCCGAGAACAAGGAGATCGATCCGGCGAGCGTCAAATGGGCGACCCTGACCAATCCGTATTTCTACGTCCGGCAGGAGCCCGGCCCGACCAATTCGCTGGGCCAGCTCAAGATCGACATGCCSAAYASCGAKGCGGTCTACATGCACGACACGCCGAAGAAGACGCTGTTCCGCAACGATGTGCGCTTCAACTCCTCGGGCTGCGCCCGCATCGAGGGCGTGCGCGACCTTGCCGCCTGGCTGCTCGAAGGCTCCGAATGGAGCCGACAGGCGATCGAGGATGAGATCGCCAAGGGCGAGCGCAAGAACATCCCGCTGAAGAAGGCGGTGCCGGTGGCGTGGGTCTATCTCACCGGGTGGCAGGGCGCCGACGGACAGGTCCAGTTCCGCGACGACATCTACGGCCTTGATACACCGCAGGGCATCGTCACCTCGACGATCCAGCCGCGCAAGCCCAAGCCGAAAGCCACCGCCGCGGTTCCCCCAGTGAGGCCGGCTGCTGCGCCGAAGACYGCCTCGGGCAATCCGCCGGCGGTGCAGGCGACTGCCAGCAACTGAGGCGTTCTCGATCTCAAGCCCTCATCCTGAGGAGCCGCGTCAGCGGCGTCTCGAAGGATGATCCAGCCATCTCCAGAGCCTCCTGGAGCATCCTTCGGGACGCAGCCTATGGCTGCTCTTCAGGATGAGGGCTCGAATATTGGAAGAATCTAGGGCGTCTTCAGGATCGCCATCACGGCGTCGATCGCCTCAGCGCGCGCTTTCGGGTCGCTGCCGATCGTGACCATGCCGTCGGGCCGCTGTGAGTAAGCCGCCTTGCGCTCGCGCAAGGGCAGGCCCGGATGGTCGAAATCGTGATAGGCGCCGGGAAAGCCGACGAAGCGCGCTCCGCCGCGCTGCGCGAGCTCCTCGCAAGGTGCAGCTGGCGTCCAGTCATCGGCCAGTCCCTGGAAGATCGCCGTGTCCGTCCGGGCGCGCCAGTCACGCTTCAGCATCACGCGGCAGCCGGGATAGAAGGCGATGACGTGGCGCAGGCGTTTGGCCTCGGGGCTGTCTGCAACGCGTAGCGCCGTGGAGCCGCCATTCGACCAGCCGATCAGGCTGATGCGCTGGCTAGCGGCGAAGCTCTGCCTGTTTAGCCAGTCGACCGCGGCGAAGGCGTCGCGGGCGCGGCCAGCGGGCGTCAGCGATCGTTCACGCTCGGTGCAGAGCGCCTTGATGCCGCGCGGACCGAAGCTGTCGACCAACAGTACGGCGTAGCCGGCCTGCGTCAGCCGCTGCGACCAGTCCGTCTCGCGCGCGCCGACCTCGCCCGAACGCGTGTAGAGCCCCGCGCAGCCATGCAGGCCGATCACGACAGGGAAGGGGCCGGCCCCCTCCGGACGCGCCAGCCAGCCGATGAGATCCAGCGCGTCACGTGACGGAAAGCTCACCTTTTCGAAGGCGCGGGCTCCACCGAGCGTGGCAGCGAGAAGGAGCGGTGCGAGCCGGAGCGAGCGAAGAAGGTTGCCGATCACCGCGTCTGTCCTCCGATCCGGGGCACCGCCATCGCCAAGCTATCCCAGAGCACGATCTCGGCGGAAGCCGGGCAAAGAAAAACGCCGCGCTCCGAAGAGCGCGGCGTCGAATGTTCGAACGATCCGGCCAGGGCTCAGTTGAGCTTGGCCTTGACCTCGGTGAGCCCTGCGGCGAAGGCGGCCTCGCCAGCCTTGCCGGCCATCTGGCCGCGCAAGATGGTCTCGGCGGCCTTGCTGGCGGCTTCGGCAGCCGCGGCGCGAACCTCGGCCTCGGCCTGGCTCTCGGCCTGGGCGATTTTCTCCTCGGCCGTCTTGGTCCGGCGGGCGACGAAGTCCGCGAGCTTGGCTTCGGCCTCGGCCGCGAGGCGCTTGGCCTCCTCGGTGGCGGAGGAGATGATCTCGGCGGCCTCGGCCTCGGCGGCCTTGCGCTTGGCGTCGTATTCGCCAAGCAGCTTCTCGGCCTCCACGCGCAGGCGGCGAGCCTCCGCCAGCTCATGGGCGACCTTTTCGCCGCGGGCGTCGAGGCCCTTCACGATCATCTTCGGCACGCCGAACTTGACCAGGATCGCAAGGAAGATGACGAGCGCGACGCCAACCCAGAAAGTATCCATCAAAACTCTCCTCAGCCGCGCGACAGCGCCTGGTCGACCGCTTCCGAAGCCTCGGAGGCGGTCGGGGCCTGGCCCGTCAGCTTGGTGACGATCGCGATCGCGACATCGCTGCCGAGGCTGCGCACATTGCCCATCGCTTCGGTCTTGGTCTTGGCGATGGTCGCCTCGGCCTGGGCCAGCTTGGCGGCAAGCTCGGCCTCGGTCGCATGACGCTGGGCGTCGCTCGCCTTGGCACCGGTGTCGCGCGCCGTCTGGGCGATGCCCTGGGCGTTCTTGCGCGCCTCGGCGAGGGCCTTCTCATAGGCCTGCGCCATGTCCTCGGCCTTGGCCTGCATCTCGGCCGCCTGGTCGAGGTCGCGGCCGATCGTGTTGGCGCGCTCCTCGAGAATCTCGCCGATGCGCGGCAGCGCGACCTTCGACATCAGCCAGTAGAGCGCGGCGAAGGTGATGGCGAGCCAGAACAGGTTGCTGGCGAAATGGGCCGGGTCGAAAGGCGGAAAGGATGCTCCCTCGCCGCTCTCGCCGTGTTTTTGCTCGGCAGCCTGCGCCGCGCCAGCCAGCAGAGTGGCGAACGAGGCGACAGCCAGCGGCCATCCTTGTCGCACGAACCCTGAAGATCGAACCGGCATGGGGTGCCTTTCAGCGCAAAGGATAGGAAGAAGGTCGCGCCCGCGGCCGAAAGCGGCCAGCGCGCGCGACTTGTGTCGTGCGGTCGACGAAAACGTCAGACCACGAAGAGCAGGACGAGCGCGACGACGAACGCGAAGATGCCCAGACCAGTGGGAAGGCTAAAGGGCTGGTTGAACTCTTAACGGCGCTTGCAGGGCCTCAGTGGCCGGGATGCAGCGCGTCGTTGAGATAGACGCAGGTCAGGATCGCGAAGACATAGGCCTGCAGAACCGCGACGAGGACTTCGAGCGCCGTCAGCGCGACCGCCAGCAGCAGCGGCAGCGGCGCGATGGCGTATGTGAACAAGCCGGCGGCGGCACCGGTGGTCAGCGCGACGACGAAGCCGCCGAAGACCTTGAGCGCGATGTGGCCGGCGAGCATGTTGCCGAACAGGCGGAGCGAGAGCGAAACCGGGCGCGACACGAAGGAGACGACCTCGATCAGCACCACGAAGGGCAGGAGCCAGCCGGGCACGCCCGACGGCACGAACAGGCCGAAGAAATGGGTGCCATGCTTGGCGATGCCGTAGATCAGCACGACGCTCATCACGAGCACGGCCAGGGCCGCGGTGACGATGATCTGGCTGGTGACGGTGAAGGAGCCGGGAAGCAGGCCGAGCAGGTTGGACGCCAGCACGAACATGAACAGCGAGAACACGAAGGGGAAGAACTTCATGCCGTCCTTGTTCATCACCCCAGTGAGGGTGGAGGCGACGAATTCGTACATCATCTCGGCGAGCGACTGCAGCCGGCCGGGAACGACCGAACGCTGGCTCGAGCCATAGATCATGATTGCCGAGACGACCGCGGTCACGATCACCATCCACAGCGAGGTGTTGGTGAAGGACAGGTTGAGGCCGAACGGCTTCAGCTCCACGATCGGGTTGATGTGGAATTGGTGGATCGGATCGATTCCGCCGCCAGCCGCCATGATCTCGTCCCTCGTCGTGCGGCTTTATGGGCCGCCCCTTCGGTCAATCTCTCTTCGGATCGCTCTTCGACACGGAGGTCGGGCGCGAACCGAGCCGATAGACGGATCTGAAGCCCGCGATGGTTCCGATCACCAGGAAGGCGATCAGCAGGAACGGAGACGTTCCAAGCCACCGGTCGCCGAGGTACCCGATCAGGGCGCCTGCGATGATGCCGCCTGCGAGATCCGTCGCGGCGCGAAAGCCGGAGGACATCGCGCCCGCAAGGGCCTTGTCCTCTCCAGCCGGACCCGCGCCCGGCTTTTCGTTCTCCTCCGCCCGCTTGATCGCGGACTTCAGGGAACCCAGTCTTGCGCGCAACTCCGAGTCTGAGGCGTTGGGGTCAGGTTCGGTCATGGTCCCGGGTCTCCCGTCTTGATCGTGAAATCGCCACGATCCGGCGAAAAACCAGTATAACCCTGTCCAAACCCGCGCATCGAGCCGTCGTCAGCACGGCCTCCTTTATTGGCAGCCCCCCGCGCTGTCAAGGCAGGTGGATAATAGCTAACGCATTGGAATATCTATAAATTCGGGCTAAGTGCGACATTCTCGCCGCATTGCGGCGGCGATTGTGGCATTTTTTCAGCGGCTCCAGGCGCGCTTCAGCCGGCCTCGCGGATGTGCTCGGCCGTCGCCAGATCGACCGAAACCATCTGGCTCACGCCGCGCTCGGCCATGGTGACGCCGAAGAGCCGTTCCATCCGCGCCATGGTGATCGGATTATGGGTGATCAGGATGAAGCGCGTCTGCGTGTTCCGCGCCATTTCGGTGAGCAGGTCGCAGTAGCGCTCGACATTGGCGTCGTCGAGCGGGGCGTCGACCTCGTCGAGCACGCAGATCGGCGAGGGGTTGGTCAGGAAGACGGCGAAGATCAGCGCCGTCGCCGTCAGCGCCTGCTCGCCGCCCGAGAGCAGCGTCATCACCTGCGGCTTCTTGCCGGGCGGCCGGGCGAAGATCTCGAGCCCGGCTTCGAGCGGATCATCCGAATCCACCAGCTTGAGCTCCGCCTCGCCGCCGCCGAACAGCACGCCGAAAAGCTGCTGGAAATGGCCGTTGACGATCTCGAAGGCGGCGGTCAGGCGCTCGCGGCCTTCGCGGTTGAGCGCGCCGATCGCCTGCCGCAACCGCCGGATCGCCTCGGTCAGGTCGTCGCGTTCGGATGAAAGCCCCTCGCGCTTGCCCTTCACCTCGGTGAGCTCGTCCTCGGCCCGCAGATTGACGGCGCCGAGCCGCTCGCGCTCTGCCTTGAGATTCGTGAGACGCCGTTCGACCGCCTCCGTCTCGGGCAGCGGGTCGCCGGCCTTGTGCCCCGCGATGGCCTGCAGCCCGTCGAGCCCGGTCTCCAACCCGTCCTCGATCTGGCGCGCGATATCGGCGACGCGCTGGCGCGCGGCGTCGCGCCGGGCCTCGGCCGAGGCTCTCCGCTCGCGGGCGCCGGACAATCCCTCCAGCGCGATGCGCGCCTGTCGGTCAGCATCCGCCAGCGCCGCCTCGCCATTGGCCAGCCTGTCGGCGCTCTCGCGCCGCGCCGCCTCCGCCTGCTCGATCTCGGCGACGAGGCGCCTGCGCTCGGTCAGGAAGGTGTCGGGAGCTTCGAGGAGCGCCTGCCGCTCGGCGGTGGCCGTCGCGATGCGCTGCCGGCTCTCCCCGGCGCTCTGGCTGCTGGCGCCGGCGCGCTTGCGCCAGGCTTCGATATCGGCGGCGATGGCGGCGCGGCGGCGCGTCCGCAGTTCCGCCTCGCGCGCCAGGGTCTGGAGCCGTGCGCGGGCGTCGGAGGCGGCGGCCCGTCTTTCGCCCAGCGTGGCGCGCGCCTTGAGCAGGCTGTTTTCGAGCTCCACCGAAACGGGCAGCGCGGCCAGGGCCTTCTCCTGCTCGCTCGCCTGCGCGCCGGCCTCCGCCGCGCTCTGGCCGAGCCGGCTGATCGCCTCCGTCAGGCCCGAGAGCCGTGCCGCCATCTCCGCCGCCTTGCGTTCGGCGCCGGCGAGTTGCTCGCGGCTCTGATCCAGCAGGCGCCGCGCCTGCCGTGTCGCCTCGATCGCTGCGGTCTCGGCCTGCGCGGCGGCGCGCGTTTCCGCGATGACCGCTTCCAGCGCCCCGCGCGCGACTTCGGCCGCCTCGCGGGCGGCGATGGCCTCGCGCTGGAGGTCGTCGAGCCGGTTCTTTTCGGCCAGCCGCCGCGCGGCGGGGGAGGGCGCCTCGGCGGCGCTGGTGAAGCCGTCCCAGCGCCAGACATCGCCTTCGCGCGAGACGAGGATCTGTCCAGGCGCGAGCAGCGCGCGCAGACGCTCGCCATCCGCCCGCGCGACCACGCCGATCTGGGCGAGGCGACGGCCGAGCGCGGCCGGCCCCTTCACATGGCGTGCCAGCGCCTCCGCGCCATCGGGCAGCGCCGGGTCGCCTGCGCCGGGGCCGGTCTCGCGCCAATGCGCTGGCGCGGCCGTGTCGGAGGCGGCGTCGAGATCGTCGCCGAGCGCCGCGCCCAGCGCGACCTCGAAACCCTTGGCGACCCTGATCGCCTCGATGATGGCGGGCCAGCGGCCGTCTGTGGCGGGGGCCAGCAGCTTGCGCAGCGTCCCGATCTCGGTTTCGAGCCGTTGCGCCTTGCGGTCGGCTTCGGCCAGCGGCCCGCGCGACTGATTCTCCCGCTCGCGTGCCGCGGCGAGCGCCGTGCGTGCGGCGATGGCCTGCGCATCCGCCGCCCGCATCGCCGCCTCGCCGGCAGCGAGAGCCTCGCGCAAGCCGTCGAGCGGCGCGCCGGTGCTGGCGGCTTCGATCGAGGCCTGGTCGCGCTGGAGCCTGTCGCGTTCCGCCGAGGCCCGCGCCTCGCGCTCGCGGGCTTCGCGCAGCGCGCGTTCCAGGGCGCCGCGGCGGGCGGCGAGTTCGGAGAGCGCGGCCTGAGCCGCGGTCTGCTCGGCCTCGGCGGCGGCCAGCGCCGCTTCGGCCTCTTCCTGCGCGGCCGTGGCGGCTTCGGTGCTGCCGCCGGAGCCTTCGCTTTCCCGAACGAGCGCGGCGTCCTCCTCGGCGAGCCGGGCGAGGCTCTCGGTAGCGTCGTGGCCGATGCTCTCCTGCCGCGCCAGATCGGTCTGCAATTCGGCCAGCCGCTTGCCGAGTTCTTCCGCCCGTTGCTTCGCCCGGCGATTCTCGGCCTCGAGCTCGTCGAGCCCGCGCTTCAGCCGGACGAGAGCCGCGGCGGCCGCTGCTTCGCCTTCGCGCAGCGCCGGCATCTCATGGGCGGCGATGGCCTGCCTTTTCGCGGCCTCGGCCTGGATGCCGGTCTGCTCCGCGACGGCGCGCACGGCTTCTTCCAGAACGTGCTCGGCTTGCGCCTCCTGCACGCGGCCATCATGCAGAGCGATTAGCGCCAGCATGGCCTCGGCGCGCCTTGCGGTCGCTATTGTCGAGGGTGAGCGCGACCTCGGCCATGTTGCGGGCCGGGCGCTCGTTCGAGCCGCCGAAGATGACGTCGTCCATCCCCGAGCCGCGCATGTTCTTGAACGAGCTTTCGCCCATCACCCAGCGCAGGGCTTCGACGAGATTGGATTTGCCGCAGCCATTGGGCCCGACGATGCCGGTCAGCCCCGGCTCGATCTGGAATTCCGTCGGCTCGACGAAGGTCTTGAAGCCGGTGAGCTTGAGGCGCGTCAGATGCATCGGCGCGCCTCTTCCTTCTCCCACCAATCCCGGGCTTGCCCGAGATTGGAGCTTTTAAGCGCATGTCGGAAACATCCGACATGCGCGGGGAGAAGGTGTCTGCGAAGCAGACGGATGAGGGTTGTCAGCGCTGGGCTACCCTCATCGGTCAGCGCTTCGCGCTGCCACCTTCTCCCCCGAGGGGAGAAGGATACGCGGCCGCCCCGCTCACTTCGCGAGCAGCGGCTCCAGCACCTTGTCGAACTCGGCGATCGAGACTGCACCGGAGAGTTTCTGCCCGTTGACGAAGAAGGTCGGGGTGGCGTCCACGCCCGCCTTGGCGCCGCCATCCTTCACCGTGGTAATGGCGTCATAGATGTCCTGCCTTTTCAAGCAGGCTTCAAAGGATTCCTGCGAGAATCCGGCCTGTTTCACCAGCGCCGAAAGCGCATCGACCGGCTTGTCGACGAAGGCCCAGTTCTTCTGCTGCGAGAACAGCAGGTCGGTCATCGGGTAGAATTTGTCGTTGCCGTTGCAGCGGGCGAGCATGAAGCCGGCCGTCGCGAGCGGGTCGAGCGGGAATTCGCGCAGTGTGAAGCGGATCTTGCCGGTGTCGATGTACTTCTTCTTCAGCTCCGGCCAGGTCGTCTCGTGGAAATGGGCGCAGTGCGAGCAGGTCATCGACGCATATTCGATAACGGTGACCTTGGCGTCCGCCGGGCCGAGCCAGACATCGCCGAGCGGGCCGGCATCCGGCAGCTTGGTCTGGGCACGGGCGGCGGTGATGCCCGTGAATTCGGCGCCCGCGAGCGCGGCGGCGGCGATCCCGGCTGCGCCGGTCAGGAGCTGTCGCCTGTTGGTCATCGTGAGGGGTCCTCGAAGGGTCAAAGATCGAAATCGGGAGCTATAGAGGCCGGTGCATTGTGGCAAGAGCCCATCGGCGCCTGCGGCCTCATGCTCACGAAGCCGTGTCATTTGTGATCGGGATCGCCCTGCCGTGCTTTCTGCGACACCGCGCGGCCGAGCCGGGCCAGCGCATCGCGCAAGCCCTCATCCGCGACCGACGCGACCTGATCGTCGATCCGCGCGGCGGCTGCGGGGTCGAGTGGCGGCGCCGGCCGGGCGGGGACGTGCAACGGCGCCACCGGGCCCTGCTTCAGCACGAGCTTGCCGACCGCGCGCCATCCGAGATGGGTGTTGACGCGCTCGACCACCAGCGGGCCGAGCTGCTGCATCTCCAGCGCGAAGGCGCTCTCGACACGCACGACCATCGTCGCCGGCTCCGTCGCCTCGCCCGGCGCCGGGCGCCGCTTGGGCCAGTCGATCTTGAGCGGCCGCGTGCGCTGGCTCAGCCGCTCGCCGACGATCTCCGGCCAGAGCGAGACGATGGCCCGCCCCGCGAAACCCTGCGCGGCGAGCGCGGGCGCGATGCAGTCGTCGATCAGCTCTGCGAGGGATTTGGCGGCCATGGCTTATTCTGCGCGTGGGGCTGGGGGCGTGACAAGGCGGTGGGGAGGTGGAGTTGCTGCTTTCGGCCCGTTGCAGTCCCCGACGCCGACACTATCCTCGCGGCATGATAACTGAAACCGACACGTGGCAAGCTTTCACACAGCGTGCAGCGGAGACGCTATCCAAGTTCCAAGACAACGAAATTAGCATGGCTGAGGCATTTCGCTTCTTCGAAGCCAATTCCGCATCACTGCGGGCGATCTCGCCTGCTGTCCACAGCAGGCAATTGTTGATGTGACAGTGCCGTCGCACGCCTCTTCGCAGCCTCGCCGCCACGCGCTAAACCGGCTGGATGGACGCCTCCGTTCCGATGCCCCGCGCCGCCGATCTGCTCGCCTGGTACGACCGGCATCGCCGCGCCTTGCCCTGGCGCGCGGAGGCGGGCGAGCGGCCCGATCCCTACCGCGTCTGGGCCTCCGAGATCATGCTGCAACAGACGACGGTTACGGCGGTGAAGCCCTATTACGAGCGCTTCATGGCGCGGTTTCCGACCGTGCAGGCACTGGCTCGGGCGCCCTCGGAAGAGGTCATGCAGGCCTGGGCGGGGCTCGGCTATTATTCCCGCGCCCGCAATCTCCATGCCTGCGCGAAGGCGGTGATGGAGAATCACGCCGGCCGTTTCCCGGACACGGAGGAGAGCTTGCGCGCGCTGCCCGGCATCGGCGCCTATACGGCCGGCGCTGTCGCGGCGATCGCCTTCGACCGGCCGGCGGCGGCCGTGGACGGCAATGTCGAACGGGTGATGACCCGGCTTTTCGCCATCGCGGACGAATTGCCGGGCGCGCGGCCATTGATCCGCGAAAAGGTGCTGGCGCTGTTGCCGGCCGGCCGGCCCGGCGATTTCGCGCAGGCCCTGATGGATCTCGGCGCCACCATCTGCACCCCGCGCAATCCGGCCTGCGGCCTCTGCCCCTGGCGCGAGCCCTGCCGGGCGCGGATCGAAGGCACGCAGGAGAGTTTTCCGCACAAGGCGAAGAAGAAGGCGGGGCAGACGCGCTATGGCGCTGCCTTCGTGCTGACCCGCGCCGATGGCGCCCTTCTGCTGCGCACGCGCCCGGCCAAGGGCCTGCTCGGCGGCATGGCCGAAGTGCCGACGAGCGAATGGCGTGCCGATTATGAGCTCGACGGGGCCGCGCAGGACGCCCCGCTGCCGCTGCGCTGGACGGAAGTGCCGCAGCCCGTCCGGCACGTCTTCACGCATTTTCCGCTGGAGCTGACGGTCTTCACCGGGGCCGTGCCGGCGAAGACCCCGGCGCCTGCGGGCATGCGCTTCACGCCGCTGGGCCGGCTCGCCGAAGAGCCTCTGTCGGGCGTGATGGTTAAGGTGCTGGCCGCCGCAGGCGTGAAGCCCGCCGGCCTCAGCGCGTGACCGCCACCACGGCGCCGGTGCCGATCATCACGCCGCCTGCGGCGCGGTTCATCCTTTTCACGGCGGCCGGCGTGCGCAGCCAGCGCCGCGCCCGGCCGGCGAGCAGGACATGTCCACCGATCACCACCGCCTCGACCAGCAGGATGACGCCGGCCAGCACCGCCACCTGCGAGAGCGTCAGTTGCGGGCCGACCACATGCGGCAACAGTGCCAGATAGAACAGCGGCATCTTGGGGTTGCCGAGATTGAGCGCGACCCCCGTCAGGAAGACCGGCACGAGCCCGCGCCGCTCCGTCTCCCCGCCGGAACCCGGCAGGACCGGATCGGCGCGCCAGAGCATGATTCCCATCACAACGAGATAGGCCGCTCCGACATRGCGAAGGACCGTCATCGCGGTGCCCATCTCGGCAGCCAGCAGCGACAGGCCGAAGGCGGCGAGGATCAGGAAGATCAGGATTCCGGCCACGGTGCCCAGACCATAGGCGATGCCCGAAGCCGCTCCATGCGAGAGCGTGCGCGCCACGATCGTCATGTTGTCGGGGCCCGGGCTTGCCGCGAAGACGAAGAACGCCGCGGCGAAGGCCGCGAGAGTGGCGAGGTCGAGTGTGACGGGGGCCATGAGCGGTCTCCTGCCGGTAGGGCAGGGATAAGCATGAACCGTGCCGGCGATCGGCTCAGGCCGCCGCCATCTGCGCCCTGATCTCGCCGCGCAGCATGTCGAGCAGCATCAGCTTGCCCTCGCGCTCGACATGCCAGAAGGTCCAGCCATTGCAGCTCGGCAGGCCCTGCACCAGCGCGCCGACCTTGTGGATCGAGCCGATGGCGGGGCCGACCGACAGCGTGCCGTCGGCGCGGATGACGGCGCTGTGGCGGCGTTTGTCGTCGATGACGGTCTCGCCCGCCTTGACCAGCCCGGCCTCGACCAGGCTGAGGAAGGGCACGCGCGGCTCGCTGCGCTTCGACGGCGCGGTGGCGAAGGCTTCAGGCGGCAGCGGCTTCACCGCCGCGATCCGCTCGCGCGCAGCCTTCGCATAGACGGCTTCGCGCTCGAGCCCGATGAAATGGCGGCCCAGCGCCTTGGCGACGGCGCCGGTCGTGCCGGTGCCGAAGAAGGGGTCGAGGATCACGTCGCCGGGATTGGAGGCCGAGAGCAGCACGCGGGCAAGCAGCGCCTCGGGCTTCTGCGTCGGATGCACCTTGGCGCCGTCGGCGCCCTTCAGGCGCTCATCGCCGGTGCAGAGCGGCAGATACCAGTCCGAGCGCATCTGAAGGTCGTCATTGCCGCCCTTCAGCGCCTCATAGTGGAAGGTGTATTTCGATTGCTCGCCGCGCGCCGCCCAGATCAGCGTCTCATGCGCATTGGTGAAGCGCCGGCCGCGGAAATTCGGCATCGGGTTGGCCTTGCGCCAGACGATGTCGTTCAGCATCCAGAAGCCGAGATCCTGCAGGATCGCGCCGACGCGGAAGATGTTGTGATAGCTGCCGATGACCCAGAGCGCGCCATCGGGCTTCAGCACCCGCCGCGCCGCCGCGAGCCAGGCTTTCGTGAAGGCGTCGTATTCGGCGAAGGAGGCGAACTTGTCCCAGTCGTCGTCGACGGCGTCGACGAGGCTGTCGTCGGGCCGGCGCAGATCGCCGCCGAGCTGGAGATTATAGGGCGGATCGGCGAAGACGAGATCGACGCTCCCCGGCGGCAGGRCATTCATCGCCGCGACGCAGTCGCCGACGATGACCTGATCCAGCGGCAATGCCGCAGGAATGCCGCCCTGTTCGAGGAGGTTATGATCGTGAAGGCCCTTGGCCTTCATCCGAGCCCCCAGCGCTGGCCGTCCGGTACGCGAAACCTGAATCCGGACGGGAGCGCTGGCGGTCCCGGTACGCGAGATACCCATGACGCCAAGACCGTTACGCAACTTCAACGAGGGCGATACTGGCGAGTCAGGGTAAAGGCCGGGTTTCCGGTTTGAAAAAAATGCGTCCCATTCTGGGGCTGCAGTTTTTGCCTAGGCCATTGGCAAGAAAGAGAAATTCGTAAACGCACGTTAACCTGCGGACCTCCCGTTGGGGCAGGGGGTGGCGGCTTCGATGGGCTTGCGGCCTGCGGCCAACGTCATGCCCAGGCCTGAACCGGGCATCTCTTGCCGAAGGAGGTTCTGGCGCCTTTTTTGCCTGAGATTCTCGGGCCTGCGCTTCGCCTGAGGATGACGCCTGGCGATCCCTACCGGAACCAGACGCCCTTCACGGGCGCGAAGGAATAGCGGTGTTCGGGGCAGGGGCCGTGCTCGGCGATCGCCTTGCGGTGCTGCGGCGTCGCGTAGCCGACATGTCCGGAGAAGCCATAGGCCGGATAGCGCCGGCACAGCCGCGCCATCATCCGGTCTCGCGTCACCTTGGCGACGATCGAGGCGGCCGCGATGGAAGCCACCGCCCCGTCGCCCTGGATGATCGCTTCGCAGGAACAGGCCAGCACCGGCGGATCGTTGCCGTCGACCAGGACATGCAGCGGCGCCAGCGGCAGCGCCGCCACGGCCCGGCGCATCGCGAGCAGCGTCGCCTGCCGGATGTTGACGGCGTCGATCTCGACCGCGGTGGCGCTGGCGACGGAAACCGCGAGCGCCCGCTCCATGATCTCCGCGAAGAGCTCCTCGCGCAGCGGTGCCGGCAGCTTCTTCGAATCGTCGAGCCCGGCCGGCACGCGCTTGGGATCGAGAATCACCGCAGCCGCCACCACCGGCCCGGCGAGCGGCCCGCGCCCGACCTCGTCGATGCCGGCCAGCGGCCAGCGTCCGTCGGCGATGGCAAGCGTTTCGCGGGTGAAGTCTGCGGGCATGGCGGGCTTATGCAACAGAGTCCGATTCGGAGCCAGAGCGACGTGAGCGCACGCCCTCCGTCATGCTCGGGCGCAACCCGAGCATCTCTCGCCGCAGGGGGCTCTGGAATCCTCTCGCGCGAGAGATTCTCGGGTCGGCGCTTCGCTTCGCCCGGGAAGGACGGCTTCATTCAGTAGGCCGGCACTGCTCGCGCGTCAGAACAAGCTCAACTGCGCCTTCTCCTTCTCCGGCTTGACGAACAAATCCGTACGCAGCCGCCTGCGCGCCGTGTTGAAGCCGATGCGCTCGGCCGCCATCTCGAAGCGCCGGCCGATCATCCAGGCATAGGGGCCGGAGCCGACCATGCGCTGGCCCCATTGCGAATCGTAGTCCTTGCCGCCCCGCGTCGAGCGGATCAGCGACATCACATGGCGCAGCTTGTCCGGGTGATGGGTGAGCAGCCATTCCTGCACGATGTCGCGCACCTCCAGCGGCAGCCTGAGCAGCACGTAACCGGCCTCCTGCGCACCCGCGGCCTTGGCAGCATCGAGGATGCGCTCGATCTCGTGCTCGTTGATCGCCGGGACGATCGGCGCCACCAGCACCGTGACCGGAATGCCGGCCTCCGAGAGCTTGCGGATCGTCTCCAGCCGCTTCGGCGGCGAGGCGGCGCGCGGCTCCATCCCGCGCGCGACCTTCGGATCGAGCGTCGTCACCGAAAGCGCGACCTTGACGAGACCCTTCGCCGCCATCGGCGCGAGGATGTCGATGTCGCGCTGCACCAGCGCCGATTTGGTGACGATCCCGACGGGATGGTTGAACTTGGCCAGCACCTCCAGCACCTGGCGCATGATGCGCAGCTTCTTCTCGATCGGCTGGTAAGGGTCGGTATTGGTGCCGATGGCGATGGTGCGCGGCTGGTAGGAGGGAGCGGAGAGCTCCTTCTCCAGCAATTGCGCCGCATCGAGCTTGGCCGTCAGCTTGCTCTCGAAGTCGAGCCCTGGCGAAAGGCCGAGATAGGCATGGGTCGGCCGGGCGAAGCAGTAGACGCAGCCATGCTCGCAGCCGCGATAGGGATTGATCGAGCGGTCGAAGGAGATGTCCGGCGAATCGTTGCGCGTGATGATGCTGCGCGCCTTCTCATAGGCGATCTCGGTCTTGAACGCCGGCAAGTCGCCGAGCGAGCCCCAGCCGTCATCCTCCGCGACGCGCTGTTCGGCCTCGTAGCGTCCGCCCGGATTGATCGTGGCGCCGCGCCCGCGCCGCCGCTCGGGATCGATGCTGCTGCCGACATGGGCGAGCGGATCGACAGGCGCGATTCGCACGGAGGCTGACACCGGCTCGCTATCCTGCCGCCGCAGCGGCAGGGCCGTCGGCATCGGCCGGGAAGTCGGTCTGGCCCGGGGCATGGCTGTTCCATCCTGCCGAACGCCGGGAATCGGCGTCCATCATTGGTCGTGAATGTGAACATAACAGGAACAAAAGGCAAGTGACAGGATTGCGACGTGTTGCGCTGCGCCATACACATTGCAGATGCTCACAGCCGTGATCCGTGCGCCCGGCTCGGCGCAAGCCATCGCCGCGACCTTCGCCGTGCTGATCCCGGCGGTGGCTGAGGGATTCCTTGGCCATGCCGTCGTTGTCGACACCGTCGGCGCGGACGGTCTCGCGCGCATCGCCGATGCGACGGGTGCGAGCTATCTGCGCGCGGGCAACGCCGAAGGCTGGCATCTTGGCGCCAAGGAAGCGCGCGGCGACTGGCTCCTGCTGCTCGACGCCGGCGACGTGCCGCAGCTCAATTGGGCGCAGGCGGTCGAGCGGCATCTCCTGCTCGCGCCCGATGCGCCGGCGCTGCTGCCGCTGCGCGGCTTCGCCGCCTCCTTGCGCGAGCGCGCCGCGATCTCCTTCGGCGGCCGGCGGCTGCGTGCGGGCCTGATCGCGCCCAAGGGCGCGGTGCTCGCCGGCCGGCTCGGCCATGCGCCGCGGCGGCTGCAGACGGGGCGGGAGCGCGTGAGCGGATAGCTGGCCGTCGGGGCGAATGGCGCGGCAAGGCGGCAGCGCAGGAGCGCGAACGCATCAGCGATGTTCGAGATAGTCGCCCGTATAGTTCAGCAAGGCGCGCATGGCCTGGCGCGCGGCATCGGCGTCTTCGCGCTGGATGGCGGCGGCGACGGCGCCGTGATTGTCGAGGTTTCCCTCGAACACGGTCACGGTGAAATCGAAGATCGCGCTGAGCAGCGCGTCGATCGCACCGTGAAGGCTTTGCAGGACGGGATTATGCGTGGCGTCCAGAACCGCCAGGTGAAAGGCCTTGTCGGCTGAGATCGCGCGGGCGGGATCGTGGCGGTCGCGGACCATGGCCGCATAGGCTGCGCTGATCGCGTCGCGCTGCACGTTGGTCGCGCGCGTGGCTGCGAGCGCGGCCGCTTCCGGCTCGATGATGCGGCGCGCCTCGGCGAAGGCGAGGAGATCGGCGCGGCTGATTCCGCTGGCGGCGATCCAGCCGATCAGGTCGCGGTCGAGCCAGCTCCATTCATGGCGCGGGCGCACATGCGTGCCGTGGCGCTGGCGCACGCTGACCAGCCCCTTTGCCGCCAGGATCCGGACGGCTTCCCGCACAACGCCCCGGCTGACCTGGAAGCGCGCTTCGAGGGCAGGTTCGGCGGCCAGCGCACCGCCCGGCGGCGGATTGCCGCCGACGATCTCGATGCCGAGGCTTTCGACCACGCTGCTGGTCCGGGCGGGCTTGCGGTTGGTCATGAGCCTCGAGCGATGCGGTTCGGAGGCTTCTTAGCCGCCGCCGTCCTGCGTCACAAGCAAGCGGGCTTCGTGTCCCGCATGCTTGCGGTCAAACATCATATGTTTTACATCAGATGTTTGAAAGGCCGCGGCGAGAAGATCGCGGTCACCAACACTCGGGAGGAGTTGGGCCATGGCCACCGTCGAAGGGACTGTGAATCGAGCGGAAACGATGCGGCGGGTCGGCTGGCGCCTGCTGCCGTTCCTGATGCTGCTTTATCTGATCGCCTATATCGACCGTTCGAACATTTCGGTGGCGGCGCTTCAGATGAATGCCGAGCTCGGCCTCACAGCCGAGATGTATGGCCGGGCGGCCGGCATCTTCTTCGCGACCTACATCCTGTTCGAAATTCCCAGCAACATGGTGCTGGCCCGTGTCGGTGCGCGCCGCTGGATCGCCCGGATCATGCTGAGCTGGGGCGTCATTGCCGCCGGCATGGCCTTCGTCACCAGCGCCAACCAGCTCTACGGCATGCGCCTGCTGCTCGGTGCGGCGGAAGCCGGCTTCACCCCCGGCGTGATCTATTACCTGGCGCGCTGGTTCCCGTCGCGCGAGCGCGCCAATGCCATGTCGTTCTTCTATATCGGTGCGGCGCTCGCCTCGGTGATCGRCCTGCCATTGTCGGGGTTGCTGCTCGGCCTCGACGGCTGGCACGGCATGGGGGGCTGGCGCTGGCTTTTCCTGATCGAAGGCATCCCGGCGGTGTTGCTGGCCTTCGTCACGCTCAAAGTCCTGACCGACCGGCCCGCGGATGCGGCCTGGCTCGCGCCGGCCGAGCGGGACTGGCTCGAAAAGACGCTGGCGCAGGAGCAGTCCGCCACCCCGGTGTCGCATACGGCCGGGTGGCGTCAGGCCTTCACCAGCGGCAGGGTCTGGCTGCTGGCGCTGTTCTGGCTGCTGCAGGCCTTCGGCACCATCGGCATCACGCTGTTCCTGCCGCTGATCGTGAAGTCGGTATCGGGCCAGAGCAACATGACGG
>NZ_JBFRDQ010000123.1:0-12544 GCF_052113865.1 Allobosea sp. TAB14
GTGCGAGGCTGARGAASAGGAACATCGAGAAGGCSAGCAGCCAGGACGAGAYCGGGAYSGCCGCSGCSGCGTTGCCGGCCAGGATGCGCAGSGTGTGCAKMGCYGCSAGSCCGAGMACGTCGACCAGCAGCCTGCGCTTGAGAAAGAGGAGATAGGTCAGCGCCAGGAAGAGATAGGCCAGCAGCGCCAGCATGAAGCTCTGTGGCTGCGGCACGAGAAGGACGGTCGAGAACGCGGCGAGCAGGAGCACGGGCACCGCGGCGTAGGCCTGGGCGGCGGTGATCTCGCCGGCGGCGAGGGGGCGCTTGCGCTTGGTCGGATGCAGGCGATCCGCCTCGACATCCTTGATGTCGTTGAGGAGATAGATCGCGGAGGCGATCAGGCTGAAGGCGATGAAGGCGATGACACCGTGCCAGAGGGCCGCGGGGTCGAAGACATCGTGATTAAGCAGGATCGGGACAAAGACGAGCCCGTTCTTGAGCCAGTGATGGGGGCGCATGGCCCGGATCATGGCGGACGCAGACATGTTCGGGCTCCCAGCGCTCCTGCGACATGCGCTGCTTCCCGCCGTACGGGGTAGCAACGGCCGGTTGTACCGGCGCCGGGGTTTTGAGCTGAAAACTCCTAAGCTGACGTGCATGAGCCGCAAAAACGGGCAATGAATTCAACGCCATGCTTAACGGGCGGCTTCCATGATCGCGGAAACCGGCTCCGGAGGCCAAGACGACTCCGGGGCGTCGGGCACGGACGCTGCCGCCCATGCCCGTCATTCGTTACGCCGCGGGCGCGTGCAGCGCCGCCGAGCGAAGCGAGGTCGACTCAGACCTTCGCGGCGCTCGCGGCGGCGTCGATATTGGCGACGAGCTCGGCGTCGAGCCCGAGAGAGCCGGCCAAACCCGCCAGGAAGTCCTTCTCGGCGGGCGTATCCGGATTGATGGCGATGCGCGCGGCCGTATAGATCTGCGCCGCCATCTCGGGTGATGCGGCGGCATCGGCGAGCTGGTCGATCGAGGCGGGCTTGGCCATTTCCTTCGTCAGCCAGTCATGCGCTTCGGCATCGAGCCCGGCGTCCTTGAGGCCGCCGAGGATGGCGCCGCGCTCCTGCGCATCGATGTTGCCGTCGGCCGCCGCGGCCGCGATCATGGCGCGGATGAGGGTGAGAGCCGTCGCCTCCGTGGCGGCCTGCGGCTCAAAGCCGCTGCCGGCGGGCGCGGGCAGGATCTGCTGATGATTGCCGTCGAGGAGCGGCTTGCCGGCCTGGTAATTCTGGTAGGCCCTGTAGGCGAGCCCGCCGATAAGGGCCATGCCGCCGAGCTTGGCGGCCGACGCAGCAACCGAGCGACCGGCACCGGTGCCGAAGACGAGCGCGCCGAGGCCACCCAGAACGGCAGTCGCCAGGGCCGGATTGCTGGTGAGGACGCCCTTGGCCTGCGCGAGCAACTCGTCGGGCGTCCGTCCGCCGGTGGCGCGGCCGAGCGCATCCGAGGCGCCCTGCTGCACGCCCGTCTGGCGCGCGGCGTCGCCGAGCCCCTGCGTGGCCTGGGTGAGGATCTGGCCGGCGAGGCCGCCGAGCCCGCCCGAGCGCTGAACCTGCTCCGCCAGCCCACCGAGCACGCCGCTAAGACCGCCCTGCTGGCCTGTCTGCCCGGCAGCCTGGCTGCCGGCGTTGACCAGCGCATCGAGCAGCGATTTGGCGTTGAACATGTCGGTTCTCCCTGACGATTTCGGCTAGGCGCGGATGCGGCCGGTCGGATCAGCCATGCAAAGACGGCCTGACGAAGGCAGGAGTTTGCACAGCTTCGCGCTCAAGTCATCGGCAGCGGCAACAGACCCGGCTCCTTCAGCGTTTCGAGGGCGATCTCGGAGCGCACGCGGGCCACGCTCTCATGCGGCATCAGCACTTCGTTCACGAGCCGGGCGAGCTCCTTGAGATCGCCGACCGCAACCTTGAGCAGGTAGTCGGCCTCGCCCGTCAGCGCATGCGCTTCGAGGACCGCCGGGGTCAGACGCACGAGATCGCGGAAGCGACGGGCATTGTCGCGGGAATGGGTGTCGAGCGCGACATGGATGAAGACGATGACGCCGAGGCCGACCGCCGAGGGATCGAGCGCCGCGCGATAGCCCTGGATCACGCCCTCCTGTTCGAGACGCTGGCGGCGGCGCGAGACCTGGCTCGCGGACAGGCCGACCCGCTCGGCCAGGGCCGCGTTGGTCAGGGACGCATCCTGCTGCAAGGCATCGAGCAGGCGCCAGTCGAATGCGTCGAGAGCGGTCATTTCGTGCGGCCTTCTCGCTTTGAATGCGAGTATCGTGCGTCATTTTCGGATTTGCAATTGAGTTTGCACGCCACATGCCGCCGGGTCGCGCGATCATGGCGATCATCTCGAGGAGGAGATCGCTATGGGACCGTTTCCGCATGATGCCGCGCCGCCTGAAATCTCCGAGGCGAATCCGATGGGCACCGATGGCTTCGAGTTCGTCGAGTTCGCGCATCCGGAGCCGGAAAAGCTCGGCGCGCTGTTCGAGACGATGGGGTTCGTGCCGGTCGCGCGCCACCGTTCGAAGCGCGTCACGCTCTACCGACAGGGCGACGTGAATTTCGTCGTCAATGCCGAGCCGAATTCCTTCGCGCAGGATTTCGCCGCCGCGCATGGGCCTTGCGCCTGCGCGATGGCCTTCCGCGTCGTCGATGCGAAGCAGGCCTTCGATCGCGCCGTCTCGCTCGGCGCCGAGCCCTATGTGAGCAGGATCGGCCCCGGCGAGCTCGCCATTCCGGCGGTGAAAGGCATCGGCGGCTCGCTGCTCTATTTCGTCGACCGCTATGGCGAGAAGGGCTCGATCTGGGATGTCGATTTCGAATGGATCGGCGAGAAAAACCCGCATCCCGAGCCGGCGGGGCTGTATTATCTCGATCACCTGACCCACAACGTCCATCGCGGCCGCATGGACCATTGGGCCGGCTGGTACGGCAAGCTCTTCAATTTCCGCGAGATTCGCTTCTTCAACATCGAGGGCAAGCTGACCGGCCTGATCTCGCGGGCGCTGACCTCGCCCTGCGGCAAGATCCGCATCCCGATCAACGAATCCCTCGACGACAGGAGCCAGATCGAGGAATACCTGCGCCAGTACAAGGGCGAGGGCATCCAGCATGTCGCCATGGGCTCGCGTGACATCTATGCCAGCGTCGAGGCTCTGCGCGGCAACGGCCTGCCGTTCATGCCATCGCCGCCCGCGACCTATTACGAGAAGGTCGATGCCCGCGTGCCGAACCATGGCGAGCCGGTTGAGCGGCTCAAGGCCAACGGCATCTTGATCGATGGCGAGGGGGCAGTGGCGCTTGGCGAGAAGGCGGGCCGGATGAGCAAGGTCCTGCTGCAGATCTTCTCCGGCACGGTGCTCGGGCCGATCTTCTTCGAGTTCATCGAGCGCAAGGGCGATGACGGCTTCGGCGAGGGCAACTTCCGGGCCCTGTTCGAATCGATCGAGGAGGACCAGGTCCGGCGCGGTGTATTGAAGCCGGCTACCGCGGCCGAATGACGCCGTCGGCCGTCGCCGTCAGGGCGCGAGCTTGCGCATCAGCAAGGGCGCGCCGATGGCGGGGTCCTTGCGCCACTGGCCGTTCTCGAAGACGAGCTCGGTGCCGTGGCCGCGGCGGGCGACGAGCGACAGCCGCCCACCGGCATAGCGCCAGCCGACGGGGTCGAAGATGGTGAGGCCGACATCCTGGCAGGAGCCCTCGAAGGCGGTGCCGCCTTGCTGCCCGCCCGCGGCCGGGGCCGAGAGCACGAGGCGGCAGGCCTCGCGGTTCTGCTGGCGCATCAGGATGTAGCGGCCGGGGACCGTCTCGGGCGCGGGTGCCTTGGCCGGATCGACCGTCGTCTGCCGTTGCGCGGCTTCGGATGCAGCTGCGGCGGCGCCCTGCGGGGCACGGGCGGCGAGGCGCGGATGCCCCTTCCCGGAGAGGCGATAGCCCTTGCCGTCGCTGCCCTTGCCCTCCGTCCCGGTTTCGGCGGAGCCGCCCTRAAAGCTTACCACGGCCTTGCCGCCGGCGTCGAGCAGTTGCGGCTGGCCGCTCGCATTCAGCGTCCAGGCCGTCGCGCTGTCCAGGATGGGCAGGGCGCGGCGGCAGGTCGCGGGGAAGCGCAACTGGCGGCCGTTTGCGGTCGCTTCCGTGCCGAAGGTGAGGGTGCAGCGGCGCGGCGCGTCGGCGAGTTCGAGCTCCCAGGCGCCGAGCCAGCGCCGGATCGCGTCCGGAGCCTTGTCGGCGCCACGCGGAAGCGGCGCCGGCTGAGCGGCGGCCGGCAAGCTGCCGGCGCCGAGAAGGAGAAGCGGCAGCAGCCGGCGAATCAGGCCTTTTTCCATGGTGTCTCCGGCACGGGCGTCAGCGGACCCTTGCCATCGAACCATGAAACCATGTTGTCGACCAGAAGCTGGCCCATCGCCTCGCGGGTGTGGACGGAGGCCGAGCCGACATGGGGCAGCAGCACGGCATGCTCGATGGCGATCAGCTCTGCGGGCACACGCGGCTCGTCCTCGAAGACGTCGAGGCCGGCGGAGAGGATGGTCCTCTCCTTGAGCGCCTTGATCAGCGCCTGCTCGTCGACGACCGTGCCACGTCCGACATTGACCAGGATGCCATTGGGACCCAGTGCCTTCAGCACCTCGGCATTGATGATGTGATGGGTCGAGGCGCCGCCCGGCGCGACCGAGATCAGCGTGTCGACATCGGCGGCCATGTCGACCAACGAGGGATAGTAGGGATAGGACACGTCCGGCTGGCGCGAGCGGCCGTGATAGACGACCGGCAGGCCGAAGGCCTCGACGCGCTGCGCCACCGCCTTGCCGATGCGGCCGAGGCCGACGATGCCGACCTTGCGGCCGCGCAGCGAGGTGGTGAGCGGGTAATTGCCCTTGAGCCACTTGCCCTCGCGCAGGTAGCGATCGACCTGCGGGAGCTGGCGGACCGTGGCGATCAGCAGGCCTATGGCGAGGTCGGCAACCTCGTCGGTCAGCACGTCGGGCGTGTTGGTGACGACGAGGCCGCGCCGGCCGGCCTCGGCCGCGTCGACATGGTCGTAGCCGACGCCGAAGCTGGAGATGACCTCGAGCTTGGGCAGCGCGTCGAACAGCGCGCCGTCGACCCGGTTGTGGCCGCCGCCCGCGGCGACGCCGCGCACGCGATCCGCGACCTCGCGCAGCAGGCCGGCGCGGTCGGCCGCCTTCCACAATTCGTGGACGGTGAAGTGCTGCTTGAGCTGATCGGCGGCATGGGCGATCAGCGGGCCGGTCTGGATGATCTCGGTGCGGTCGGAAGCTGGCATCGTCGTCTGGTCCATCTCTGYGTTGATTCGTGTCTTGTGAATCGATTAAATTCGAATTTAGCCGCCGGGTACCCCTCGGAAGGCCTGTGATCGGGCTGCCAGCGTCACGCCGTATCGGCGGGGCTGTTATTTAGTATGCTTTATTCGGGTGATTTTGTCGGGTTCGGCCTGGCTGACATTCACCGATGCCAGCGTCGTGTTCAAGCTGTCGATGACCAGTCCCGCCATGCGCACGGCGGCGAGATCGCCATCGCGCTCGACGATCGCAGCGAGGATGTTTTCGTGATCTGGCAGGGAGGCGATGAAGGCCTCGTCGACGCCTTTCTTCAGCACGAGCGACCATTGCAGGGTGGCGATGACCGCGCTCGACAGGCATTGCAGCGGAGCGTTCTGCGAGGCCGCGAAGATGGCCTCGTGAAAGGCGAGATCGCCGCGCACGCAAGCATCCGAATAGGGCGGATTGTCGATCATGGCCCGCAACGCGGCCTCGATGCGGGCGATGTCGGCGGCGGTGCGGCGCTGGGCCGCCAGCCGCGCCACGCTGGGCTCGACGAATCGGCGTAACTCGAAGAGATCACGGATGAATTTCTCGTTCGGGTCGGCCTCGAAATGCCAGGCCAGGACATCGGTGTCGAGCAGGTTCCAGCGGTCGCGCGGCGCGGCGCGCGTGCCGCTTTTCGGACGTGCTTCGACGAGCCCCTTGGCGGTGAGCACCTTGACCGCTTCGCGATAGGCCGTGCGCGAAACCGAGATGTCGGCGCGCAGGTCGTCCTCGTTGGGCAGGAGCTCGCCCGCGCCGATGCGGCCGCTGATGATCGCGACCGCCAGCCTCTGGGCAACCTGGCCGAAAAGCCTGTCGGGATTGAGCGTCGTCGGCCGCGAGAAATCGCGCATCCGCATCGATCGACCCGTCCTCTCGCTCTGTGCCAATCGCGTTTCCCCTGAACCCGGTTCGACCTGTGTCGCGCTTGACAGCTTTCCGGCTATCGTATGACTTTATCGCAGACGCATGGGGACACAACCGCTCAGGAGAGGCGGGGCCATATGCATCAATCGGTCACAAGAAGCCGATAGGCGACAGCGATGCTCGCGCAGTTGCGAGGATCAAGGGAACGGAAGCAGGGAAGAAAACATGGCATCTGTCCAGATTGCCGACGTGCGCAAGGCCTATGGCTCGACGCAGGTCATCCACGGCGTGGACATCGATATCGATGATGGCGAGTTCGTTATTCTCGTCGGGCCGTCGGGCTGCGGGAAGTCGACGCTGCTGCGCATGATCGCGGGGCTGGAGAACATCTCCGGCGGCGAGATCCGCATCGGCCCCAAGGTGGTGAACGACGTTCCGCCGAAGGAGCGCGACATCGCCATGGTGTTCCAGAACTATGCGCTCTATCCGCATATGACGGTCGCCGACAACATGGCCTTCTCGATGAAGCTCCGGAAGGCGCCGAAGGCCGAGATCGAGGAGCGCGTCAACAAGGCCGCGCAGATCCTGGGCCTCGGCAATCTGCTCGAGCGCTATCCGCGCCAGCTCTCCGGCGGCCAGCGCCAGCGCGTCGCGATGGGGCGCGCGATCGTGCGCGACCCGCAGGTGTTCCTGTTCGACGAGCCGCTCTCCAACCTCGACGCCAAGCTGCGCGTGCAGATGCGCACCGAGATCAAGGAGCTGCACCAGCGCCTAAAGACGACGACCGTCTATGTCACGCACGACCAGATCGAGGCCATGACCATGGCTGACAAGATCGTCGTGATGCATGACGGCATCATCGAGCAGATGGGCGCGCCGCTCGACCTTTACGACAAGCCCGCCAATCTGTTCGTCGCGGCCTTCATCGGCTCGCCCTCGATGAACCTGCTCAAGGGCAAGATCCTGGCGTCGGGCTTCGAGACGGAGGGTGGGGTGGTCTGGCCGGTCGGACAGCATCCGGCCGATTCGAACGGCAAGGCCGCCGTGTTCGGCATCCGCCCGGAGCATATCCATCTCGATGCCAACGGGCTCGAGGCGGAGGTCGTGGTGATCGAGCCGATGGGCTCGGAGACCCAGGTGGTGGTCCGCTGCGGCGGGCAGAACCTGACCTGCGTGTTCCGCGAGCGCATCACGGCCAAGCCGGGCGAGACCATCCGCATCACGCCCGACACCAGCGTGACCCATCTCTTCGACGCGGCCACCGGCAAGCGTCTTTAGAGGCAATCGCGCGCGGGCCCGTCGCCCGGGCCGCGCGCGGGCGCAGTTTTACGGCGACAATCATGCATGACGAGGGTCCGATGCAGGCCCTCGCGGCTTTTCACGGAGGGAATATCATCATGAGCATTTCGAGACGTGACGTATTGATCGGCGGCGCCGGGCTTGCCGCGGGGGCGAGCCTGCCGCTGGCACCGGCGATCGCGCAGGCCAAGATCGAGCAAGGCGCGACGCTGCGCGTGCTGCGCCCCACCAAGTTCGTCGATCCCGACCAGGCGATCTTCAACGAGAATACCGAAGCCTTCACCAAGGCGACCGGCGTGCCGGTGCGCGTCGATTATGCCGGCTGGGAGGATCTGCGCCCGCAGACGGCGGTGACCGCCAATACCGGCGCCGGCCCCGATGTCGTGGTCGGCTGGGCCGACGATCCGCACATCTTCTCCGACAAGCTGATCGACCTGACCGATATCGCCGAGGATCTCGGCAAGAAATATGGTGGCTGGTACCCGATCGCCGAGAAATACGGCAAGAAGGACAAGACCAACCAGTGGGTTTCGATCCCGATGGGCGCGTCGGGCGCACCGGCGGTCTATCGTGAATCCTGGGTCAAGGAAGCGGGCTTCGATACCTTCCCGAAGGATCTCGACGGCTTCCTGAAGCTCTGCCGCAAGCTCAAGGAAAACGGCCACCCGGCCGGCTTCGCGCTCGGCAATGCGGTGGGCGACGGCAACGCCTACTGCAACTGGCTCGTCTGGACCCATGGCGGCTACATGGTCGACGAGAACAACAAGGTCGCGATCAACTCGAAGGAGACGATCGAGGCGCTGAAATACGCCAAGGCGCTCTACGAGACCTTCATCCCCGGCACGCTCTCCTGGCTCGACATCAGCAACAACAAGGCGCTGACGGCGGGCGAGATCGGCGTCACCCAGAACGGCGTCTCGCTCTATTTCTCGATCAAGAATTCGAAAGACGAGAAGACCGCCGCCATCGGCAAGGACCTGAACCACGCGACTATGCCGGTCGGTCCGCTCGGGCGGCCGTCGGAGCCGGCGCTGATCATCAACGCCATGGCGTTCAAGCACACCAAATTCCCGAACGCGGCCAAGGAATATCTCCGCTTCATGATGGAGAAGGAGCAGTACGACAAGTGGCTGACCGGCTGCTACGGCTACTGGACCCAGCCGCTGAAGGGCTATGCCGAGAGCAAGGTGTGGTCGAGCGACCCCAAGATCGTGGTCTATCGCGACACCTGGGAGCGGGCGCTGTGGAGCGGCTACAAGGGCTCGATCAACGAGGCCGCCGGCACGGTCAACGCCGAATACGTCGTCGTCCAGATGGTCGCCTCGGTCTGCGCCGGTCAGGCGACGCCTGAGGAGGCGGCGGCGGAAGCCGAGCGCCGCGCCAAGCGTTACTACCGGACCTGAGCCGGAATCCTCACGGCCGCCGGCTCGTCCGGCGGCCGATGCGAGATCGTCGCGCATCCGATCGGACGCGACAACGATGATCTCCTGATGTGTCGTCGCATCCGGTTGTTCCGAAAGATGGGTTCCCCTTTTCGGTCCGATGCCGTAGCCGACCCCAACGCGAGAGCGCCATGGCCGTAGCTGCCGCCGAATTGCGAACCGTCCACAGCCTGCAGCAAAACTGGCTGGTGCGTCTGTTCGACTACAAGCCTTTCCTGGTCTTCCTCTGCCTGCTGCCCGCGGCCGGGTTCCTGCTCGTCTTCCTGAGCTATCCGCTGGGCCTGGGCATCTGGCTCGCCTTCACCGATACGCGCATCGGCCGGGTCGGCCATTTCATCGGTTTCGAGAACTTCCAGTCGCTCTGGTACGACCGGGTCTTCATCACCTCGGTCTGGAACACGATGCTCTATACGGGCGTGGCGACCATCGGGAAATTCGCGCTCGGCCTGTGGCTGGCGCTGCTGCTCAACAACCACCTCCCGATGAAGTCGCTGCTCAGGGCGATCATCCTGATTCCCTGGATCGTGCCCACGGTGCTCTCGGCCATCGCCTTCTGGTGGATCTACGATCCGCAGTTCTCGATCATTTCCTATGTGCTGGTCGATGTGCTCGGCTGGCGCGACAGCTATATCGACTTCCTCGGCCAGCCCTGGCCGGCGCGTTTTTCGCTGATCGCGGCGAATATCTGGCGCGGCATCCCCTTCGTCGCGATCTCGCTGCTCGCCGGCCTGCAAACCATCTCGCCGTCGCTCTACGAGGCGGCGATGCTGGACGGCGCCAATGCCTGGCAACGGTTCCGGCACGTGACCTTCCCGATGCTGATGCCGATCCTGGCGATCGTGCTGACCTTCTCGGTGCTGTTCACCTTCACCGATTTCCAGCTCRTCTACGCCATCACACGCGGCGGGCCGGTGAACGCCACGCATCTGATGGCGACGCTCGCCTTCCAGCGCGGCATCCCGGGCGGCCAGCTTGGCGAGGGCGCGGCGATCGCGGTGGCGATGATCCCGTTCCTCGTGATGGCGACGCTGTTCAGCTATTTCGGCCTGTCCCGGCGCAAATGGCAGCAGGGGGAAGAGAATGACTGATCAAACCCTCAGTGCGCGTCCGCATCTCAAGGACAAGGAGCGCGAAGGCGTCATCGATTGGTCGTCCGGCCCGCGGCGCCTCCTCACGCTCTACCTGCCGCTGTCGCTCTTCCTCCTCGTGCTGCTCTTCCCGTTCTACTGGATGGCGATCACGGCGATCAAACCGAACGCCGAGCTGCTCGACTACAAGAACAACAACCCGTTCTGGGTGAAGTCGCCGACGCTTGAGAACATCAACAGGCTGCTGTTCCAGACCGATTATCCGCAATGGCTCTGGAMCACGATGATGGTCGCGGCGGTGGCGACGGCGCTCTCGCTGTTCTCCAGCGTGCTCGCCGCCTATGCGATCCAGCGGCTGAGGTTCAAGGGCTCGCAATATGTGGGCCTGGCGATCTATCTCGCCTATCTCGTGCCGCCCTCGATCCTGTTCATCCCGCTGGCGACGCTGATCTTCCAGTTCGGCCTGTTCGACTCGCCGCTGGCGCTGATCCTGACCTACCCGACCTTCCTGATCCCGTTCTGCACCTGGCTCCTGATCGGCTATTTCAAGTCGATCCCCTACGAGCTCGAGGAATGCGCGATGATCGACGGGGCGACGCGGCTGCAGACGTTGTGGCGCATCACCTTGCCGCTCGCCATGCCCGGCCTGATCTCGGCCGGCATCTTCGCCTTCACCCTGTCCTGGAACGAGTTCATCTATGCGCTCGCCTTCATCCAGTCGGCGGAGAAGAAGACGGTGCCGGTCGCGGTGCTGACCCAGCTCGTCGAGGGCGACGTCTATCACTGGGGCTCGCTGATGGCCGGTGCACTGCTGGGCTCGATTCCCGTGGCGATCCTCTACTCCTTCTTCGTCGACTACTACGTGGCGTCGATGACGGGTGCGGTGAAGGAATGAGGCCGATGCGCCGGCGCCGCTTGTCCGGCGCCGGGCATCCGCGCTCAACTCATGGTGCTGCATGCGTGGCATGCGAGCTCCGAGAAAGTACCTGACTTATGCCAGACACGCCGATTTCCAGCATCGCCTTCATCGGGCTTGGCGCGATGGGTGCGCCGATGGCCGAGAACCTGGTCAAGCGGCAGTTCCGGGTCACCGGCTTCGACATGCGGGAGGCGGCGCGCGACGCGCTGGCTGCAGCCGGCGGACAGGCTGCCCCAAATGCGGCCGAGGCGGCCAAGGGCGCCGGTGCACTGGTGCTGATGGTGGTCAATGCCGCACAGGCGCGCGCGGTGCTCTTCGAAGCCGGGGCGCTCGCAGCGCTGGCGCCGGATGCGACGGTCATCCTGATGGCGACCTGTCCGCCCGGCGAGGCCGAGGCGATCGCGGCGGAGGTCACGAAGGCCGGTCGRCATTTCATCGACGCGCCGGTCTCCGGCGGCGTCAAAGGCGCGCAGGGCGGGACGTTGACGATCATGGTCGGCGCGGCGCCGGAGAGTTTCGCACGGGCAAAGCCGGTGCTCGATGCGCTCGGCGACAAGGTCTTCCATGTCGGCGAGAAACCGGGACAGGGCGCGACGGTGAAGACAGTCAACCAGCTCCTCTGCGGCGTGCATATCGCGGTCGCGGCCGAGGCGCTGTCGCTGGCGGAGAAGGCCGGCATCGACGGACGCCTGCTCTTCGAGATCATGGGCGGCTCGGCGGCATCCTCCTGGATGCTCAGGGATCGCGGCCCGCGCATGCAGGAACCCGACCCGGTCGTCGCCAGCGCCGTCGACATCTTCGTCAAGGATCTCGGCATCGTGCTCGATGCCGGGCGCGCGGCGAAGGTCGCGCTGCCGCTGGCGGCATCGGCCCATCAGATGTTCCTCGCGGCCTCGGGGCTGGGCCATGGCGGGCGCGACGATTCGCAGGTCGTGCGGGCCTATCGCGCCCTCAACGCCAAGCCCGCGAACGATGCCTGAAGGCTCAGCGGGGCGGACAGGTCGTCCCGCGCAGGACGAGTTCGGGCGTCAGCAGCAGGCGCTGCTGCGGCGCGGCGGGCTCGGCGATGCGGCGCAGCAGGAATTCCGCCGATTTGGCGCCCATCTGGTTCTGGAAATTGTGGATCGTGGTGAGCGCCGGAAACCATTGCGCCGCCTCCTTCACGTCGTCGCAGCCGACGATGGAGAAGTCGACGCCGGCCTCGCGTCCGCGATGGCGCAAGCCGAGCATCGCGCCGAAGGCCGAGAGGTCGTTCATGCAGATGGCGGCGGTCGGCGGTGCGGGAGCGTCGAGCACCTGCTGGATGCCCTTGAGCCCGTTCTCGCGCGTGCCGTAGGCGAAATAGATCAGCGCGGGGTCGATCGACAGGCCATGAGCCGTCAGGCCCTCGCGATAGGCGTGATAGCGGTTGCGCCCGGTCGAGATACTCTCATTGGCGCAAAGGAAGGCGATCCGGCGGTGGCCGAGCCCGATCAGATGCTCCATCGCCTGGAGGATGCCATGGCGGTCGTCCGCGCCGACGAAATCGAGGCCGAGCCCCGGCACTTCGCGCGAGAGCTGCACGATGG
>NZ_JBFRDQ010000124.1:0-16699 GCF_052113865.1 Allobosea sp. TAB14
GTTTCGTCTGGCGCCGGCGGCCTCGGCTGGTTCATCTTCGAGAACCGCAACCAGCTCGAGACGGCGAACGTCTTCGCCGGCCTGTTCACCGTGATCCTCATCGGCCTCTTCGTCGAGAACGTCATCTTCGCCACCATAGAGCGCAAGACGATCCGGCGCTGGGGCATGCAGCACTGACGACCCGGAGCATTTCCGCCTTCTTCTGAAACGTGGAAATGCTCCATTTTCCTGGCTTTATCGCATTTTCTTCACGCGAACCGGCATCCGCTTCRCTCGAAAATGCTCTGGTTCCACAAGGCCGAACGGCCGTCACTCGGAGGGAAACACCCATGGCATTCAAGACTATCCTGCGCGCCGCCTTCACAGCCGTCGCACTCGGCACCGCGCTCGCCGCCCCGGCCCGCGCCGAGGTCTCGGAAGTCCGCATCTCCAAGGGCTTCGGCATCCTCTATCTGCCGCTCTTCGTGATGCAGGACCAGCAGTTCCTGGAGAAGCGCGCCAAGGCCGCCGGGCTCGGCGACATCAAGGTGACCTGGCTGATGCTCGACGGCGGCAACGTCATCAACGACGCGATGATGGCCGGCACGCTCGACTTCGCCGGCACCGGCGCGCCGGGCTTCGTCACGCTYTGGGCCAAGGCCAAGGGCATTCCGGGCGTCGAGGTCGTCGGCGTCTCCGGCATGAGCTCGACCTCGCTGTGGCTGATGTCGAACAAGCCGGAGCTGAAGTCGCTCAAGGACTTCACCAGCAGCGACAAGATCGCCCTGCCCGGCATCAAGACCTCGCTTGCCGCCGTCGTGCTGCAGATGATCGCCGCCAAGGAGTTCGGCGACGCGAACTACGCCAAGATGGACCCGATGACGGTGAGCCTGCCGCATCCGGAGGCGCTGGCCGCGCTGATCGGCGGCAAGACCGAGATCAAGGCGCATTTCACCTCGCCGCCCTTCCAGTACATCGAGGCGAAGAGCCCGGGCATCAACCGCGTGCTCAACTCGGTCGACTATCTCGGCAACCTGACGCTTGACGTCACCTTCGCGCCGAAGAAGTTCGTCGATGCCAATCCGAAGATGACCCAGGCCTTCATCGACGCGATGGACGACGCCAMCGMCCTSATCGCCAAGGACAAGAAGYTKGCSGCCGAGATCTTCGCCAAGGCCTCGAAGGTGAAGATCGACGCCGCCGAGGTCCAGGAGATGATCGAGGACAAGGACGCCCGCTTCACCGCCACGCCCGAAGGCGTGATGCAGTTCGCCGAATTCATGCACAAGGCCGGGTCGATCAAGGTGAAGCCGACGAAGTGGAGCGACATGTTCGTGCCGCAGCTCGCCGGCCGCTCGGGAAGCTGAGCGCATCGCGAACCCCAACGGGTTTTCATATGCCGAAGGGCGCGGTCTCCTCTGGGGCCGCGCCCTTTTGCATGGTAGCCATGGTCGTTGGCTCGAAAATTGAAACCGGGCCTCGATACGCGACGGAAGAGTGACGGCCTGATGCATGCGAGAATTCCCGGACACCGGGCAGAGACGCTCGGCCCGGCGCTGACACCGACAGATCCGCGCTCGCTGCGCCGTTTCGAGGATGAGCGCTTCCTGACGGGACAGGGCTTCTATCTCGACGACGAGGCCGTCCCCGATGCGCTGCACGCCATGGTGCTGCGCTCGCCGCATGCCCATGCCGCGATCCTCTCCATCGACGCCGAAGCGGCGCGGGGCCTGCCCGGCGTCCATGCCGTCTACACCGCTGCCGAGATCGCCGATCTCGCGCCCCTGCCCTGCTCGCTGGCGGTCGCAGGCGAAGCGCCGCTGATCGTGCCGCCCCGATCGCCTCTGGCCGGCGAACGGGTCCGCCATGTCGGCGATCCCGTCGCCTTCATCGTGGCCGAGACGGCCGAGCTTGCCCGCGAGGCCAGCGAGCTGATCGCGGTCGATTACGACATCCTGCCCTCGGTCACCGAGCTCGCCGCCGCGAGCGCCCCCGACGCTCCCGAAATCTGGCCGCAGGCGCCCGACAACCTCGCCCTGCGCTATCGCCTCGGCGACGGGGCGGCCGTCGCCACCGCCTTTGCGCAGGCCGCCCATGTCGTGACCTGCCGGGTCGTCAACAACCGGATCGCGGCAGCAGCACTCGAACCACGGGCGGCCCTCGGGCGCTTCGACGAGGCGAGCGGCCGCTACCGGCTCTCGCTCAGCGGCGCCTCGGTGCACGACATCCGCCGGGAACTCGCGGCTGTGCTGCGCATCGCTCCGGAGCGGATCGACGTCGCCTGCCCCGATGTCGGCGGTGGCTTCGGCATGAAGAACGTCACCTATCCGGAATATGCGCTGGTGCTCGTCGCCGCCGAGCGCCTCGGCCGGCCGGTGCGCTGGCTCGCCGAGCGCATCGAGGATTTCTCGGGTGGCGTCCATGCTCGCGACAATCTGACCACCGGCAAGCTCGCCCTCGACGCCAAGGGCCGGTTCCTGGCGCTTCAGGTCGAAACCACCGCCAATCTCGGCGCCTATGTCTCCTCGCTCGGGCCGGGCAGCGCGACCACCGCGCCGACGCCCGCGATGGGCGGGCTCTACGACATTCCCGCGATGACGATGGATGTTCGCTGCGTCTTCACCAACACCGTCCCGATCGACGCCTATCGCGGCGCCGGCAAGCCGGAAGCGAACTATCTGATCGAAAGGCTGGTGGAGGCGGCGGCCAACCGCTTGCGGATCGACTCCGCCACCTTGCGCAAGCGTAACTTCATCCGCCGCTTCCCCTATCGCAAGCCCTTCGGCGCCGTACTCGATTGCGGCAGCTTCGGCAGCAATCTCGACCAGGTTCTGGCTGCGGCCGACCGCGCCGGCTTCCGGCGCCGCAGGGCGGAATCACGCCGACGCGGCAAGCTGCGCGGCTTAGGCATCGGCTGCTTTCTGGAAACCTCGCGCGGCGCGCCGAACGAGGATGCCTGGCTGTCGTTCCGCGCCGATGGCGGCATCGACATGACGGTCGGCACCCAATCGAACGGCCAGGGTCACGAGACGAGCTTCGCCCAGCTTCTCGCGAGCCGGTTCGGCCTGCCGGTGGAGCGTTTCCGCCTCATCCAGGGCGATACGGCGCGCGTCCCCAGCGGCGGCGGCCATGGCGGCGCCCGCTCGCTGCATATGGGCGGCGGCGCGCTGGCACTGGCGGCCGATGCGCTGATCGAGAAGGCAAGGCCCGCAGCCGCCGAACTGCTTCAGGCGGCAGCGGAAACCGTCAGCYTCCACAACGGCCGCTTTCTCGCTCCGGGCGCCGGCGAAGTCGATCTCGGCAGCGTCGCGCGCCATGTCGCGGAGACGACCGGCAAACCCCTCGCCAGCCATGGCGCCCGCCGCAATGCGCCGCTCACCTTTCCCAACGGCGCGCAGGCCGCCGAGGTCGAGGTCGACCCGCAAACCGGCGAAGTGACCCTGCTGCGCTATGTCGCCGTCGACGATTACGGCACGCTGATCAACCCCTTGCTGACCGAGGCACAGGTCCATGGCGGGCTGGCGCAGGGCATCGGCCAGGCGCTGATGGAGGAAGCCCGCTACGACCCCGATGGCGGCCAGCTCCTCAGCGCGACCTTCATGGACTACGCCATGCCGCGCGCGATGGACCTGCCGGCTTTCGAATTGTCGATGGTGGAATTGCCGACGCAGGCCAACCCGCTCGGCGCCAAGGGGGCGGGACAGGCCGGCTGCATCGGCGCGCCGCAGACCGTGATCCACGCGATCCTCGATGCGCTGCGGCCCCTCGGCGTCACGCATCTGGACATGCCGGCCACTCCGGCGCGGATCTGGCGCGCGATCCGGGAGGTGCAGCAGGCCAAAGATTGAGGAGTCAGCGCTTTTCCGAGGCCCCGGCTAAAGCCTGCTGACTTTGCGCGGAACCACGTCGTCATCCCGCGCTTGACCCGGGATCCATGCCAGAGCGTCTCGAACAAAGCTTCAGGCATGGATCCGGCTCTCCGCTTCGCTGCGGCCGGGATGACCCACGTTTCGATGAAAACGCAGCAGGCTCTAACCCTGCGGCTGCCCCATCAACCTATCGCGCAGGCGGAGCAGCTCCTCGCAGACCGCTTCCAGATCCCGCACCGCGAAGCCCTCGCGCAGAGCCGGAAGATGCTCGCCGAGCCTGGCGCCGAGGATGCCGGTGAAACCGATCCGGCCTTCGGGCGAGACGACGAGGCCGTTCTGCGCCTCGAAGGAGGCGTTCCAGGCCACGGCCTCGGCTTCCGACAATCCGGCGGGAAGGTCGAGTTCGAGGACGCCATCCGTCGTCAGCCGGACCGGGTAGCCGCCCGGCAGGCCGTTCGGCCCCGGTACATGCCCGTGCCAGACGCGGCCGGAAGCCATGGCGAGCAGCATGGGCACACCGCTCGCCCCGGATATCTCGATGACCGGCTCCGGCGTGAGCTGGATATCGGCGAAGCGCGCGTAGACGTCACCGACCTCCGTACCGTCGAGCCAGACGCGCGGCGGCCGCCCGCCCCGCTCCTCCGGCCGTCGGCGCCAGGCTGCGAGATTCTGATAATGGGCGAGGACCTTGACCTCGGCCCCCAGAGGCGTGGCGGCCGAGCCAGCGAAGACGTTCGACAAGATCGCGACATTGCCCATGCCGCAGGCGACGTCATGCCCCAGCGCGCGGATCATGCCGTTGACCACGTCGGGGAAGCCGCAATTGACCAGCGTGACCGCCCTGCCGCTGCGCGTGATCGCCGCGGCGACGCGGGAGGAGAGCAGCGCCTGGAAGACCGCCGTGGCGCTCAGGCCGCCTTCGGCGACAAGCTGCGTCCAGGCGTTGCCGGTCTGGGCGATGACCTGCGAGGTCTGGATCGAGGCGGCCTGCACGACGATGCGCGGGCCGGTCGCCGCGAGCATCTCGTCCGAGGCGTTCGGGGCGAGCAGATCGACCGCATGGGTGGTGAAGCGCGCCTTCTTGCCGAACAAGGCGGCGCGGGCGTTGGCGGCCGTGCGCAGCCAGTTAAGCCGCTCGCGGTTGCGGCCGGCGATGACGACCGCGACGGCCTCGTCCGCCGTCGCGGCGATGTCGAAGGCGATGCGCGCGGCGAAGCCGCCGGTGCCGGAGATGAGGATGTCACAGCCGGCCATGTCAGCGCCCCGTCGCCATCGCCGCGCGGTCCCAGCAATCATCGAGCCGAGGCGAGAGCTTGTGCTTCATGATGCGCTGGCTCGCCGTGCGCTCGAATTCGTCGACGACGGCGATGTAGCGCGGGTTCTGGTAGGGGGCGAGGCGCTGACCGAGCCAGCCGGACAAGGCCTGCGGATCGATGATCACGCCATCGCGCGGCTTGACGAAGAGCTTGATGTCCTGCTCGCCGACATCGGCGGCGACGCCGATCATAGCGCAATCCTCGACCGCCTCATGCTCGGCCGCGACATGCTCGACCTCCCAGGCCGAGACGTTCTCGCCCCGGCAGCGCACGCTGTCGGTCATGCGGCCGTGGAAGTAGAGGTTGCCATCAGCGTCGAGGGAGCCGAGATCGCCGGTGTGGAAGCCGTCCGCGCGCAGGGCCTTCGCGGTCGCCTCGGGATTGTCGAGATAGCCCGGGAAGATCGCGCCGGGGATGCTGGTCTCGATGACGATCTCGCCGCGGGCGCCCGTGGCCACCGCCCTGCCCTCGGCATCCCTCAGCTTCACCGTGAACCATGGCATCGGCGTCCCCACCGAACCGACGACGCCGGTCACGTTGCAGGTCGTCAGGCTGGAAGCTTCCGTCATGCCGTAGCATTCGCGGATATCGATGCCGAAGCGGTCTCGGAACGCCGGCCAGATGTCGGCCGGGCAGCCGCCCCCCCAGGCGATGCGCACGCCGTGCTCGCGGTCGCGCGGCGACGGCGGCTGCTTCAGCAGGATCTGCAGGATGCCGCCGAGATAGTGAATATGGCTCGCCCCCTCCGCCCGGACCTGATCCCAGAAGCGGCTGGCGCTGAAGCGCTCGACCATGGCGAGCGTGATGCCGCTGATCATCGGCAGGGGCAGAAGCTGGGCGCCGCCGATATGGTAGAGCGGCTCCCAGACGAAGAAAACATCGCCAGGCCCAGCATCGGAGAGCCGCACCACGCTCTCGGCCGCCAGCCGCAGCATGCGGTGCGAGACGATCACGCCCTTGGGCCGCCCGGTCGTGCCGGAGGTGTACATGATCGCGAAGACCACATCCGCCGACGGGGCCGGCTCCACGAAGCGCTCCTGCCGGGACAGGACGGCGTCGAGCTCTCCGCCCGGCGCATGGGCGAGGAGCGGCAACTCCGCCTCGGAGGCCATCGCCTCGGCGATCTGCGGCGCCAGCTCCGCATCGGCGACGACGAGACGCGGCCGCGAATGCGTGAGCAAGTAGCGCAAACCCTCGCCACGCTGCTGCGCGTTGACCGGAACCCAGGCGACGCCGGCCCGCGCGAGCCCGAAGACCACCGCGATGGTCGCGATCGAATTGCGCATCATCACGGCGACCCGGTCGCCGGCACCGATGCCCCGAGTCCTCAGATGCGCGGCGAAAGCGGCCGAGCGCCGCTCGACCTCGGCATAGGTCACGGGCTCGCCGCAGAAGCGCGCATAGACGCGCTCCGGTTCGGTCGCAGCGCGTGTCGTCAGAAGGCTCACGAAGCCAGCGTCGTCGAAGGAGGTCATCGTCGTCGGTTCAGTCGAGTCGGGAAGAGGAGCGGAAGCGTTCCGCGATGAGCAGCATCGCCGTCACCACGATGAAGACGACCACCGAGACGGCCGCGAGCGTCGGGTTGAGCTGCAGGATCATGTCGTCCCACATCTGCTTCGGCAGCGTCGTCTTGATGCCGCCGGAGACGAAGATCGCGATGGTCAATTCGTCGAAGGAGGTGATGAAGGCGAAGAGAAAGGCTGCGACGAGGCCGCCCTTGACCAGCGGGATGGTGACGCCTGTCAGCGTCCGCACCCGGTTCGCGCCGAGGGTCGCCGCCGCCTGGTCGAGGCGCTGGTCATAGGTCTTCAGCACGGCGGCGATGGTGACCAGCGTGAAGGGGATCGCCAGCACGGTATGGCCGATGACGAGGCCGAGATCGGTCGCGATCAGCCCCAGCCGGGCGAAGAGATAGAACAGCCCGACGGCGATGACGATGCGCGGCACGATCATCGGGGCGAGGAAGAAGGCGAAGATCAGCCCGGCCCAGCGGGTGCGGCTGTTCGCCAGCGCCAGCGCCGCGAAGCCGCCGATCGCCGTCGCCGCGAGTGCCGTGACGAAGGCGACCGCGAAGGAGCGGATCGTCGCCTGGATCCAGAGCGGCGATTCGAAATAGGTCCGGAACCAGCTCAGCCCGTAGCCCGGCGGCGGGAATTCCAGGAACTGGGAGGAGGTGAAGGCGAGCGGAATGACGAGCAGCGTCGGCAGCACCAGAAAGGCGATGACGAGCCAGCAGAAGCCAGGCAGCAGCATCGCGCAGACGCGCTTGCCGAGCAGGGATCGCGTGACCGCTCCGAGGCGAGCCGCAGCCACCGCGATGAGGGAGAGGATCGCCAGGCCGAGATCGCGGATACGGCCGGTGCCGACCTGCCCGGAGCCGCCGGCGATGGTCGAGAGCCCGAAGATCCGGTCGTAGACGASGCAGGARACCAGSGCYGCCAMCAGCATCATCGCCGAGAGYGCSCCGGCRAAGGACCAGTTCAGCAGCTCCWGCACCTGCGTGATGATGAGCTGCGCCAGCATGGTCTCCTGCCGCCCGCCGAGGAAGGCCGGCACGATGAAGAAGCCGAGCGAGGARATGAAGACGAGCAGGCCSGCCGCSGCSACGCCSGGCAGCGAGAGCTTGAAATAGACCAGCCAGAAGGCGCGYGCMGGCGCKGCSCCSAGCGTCTGCGCCGCCTGGACGAGSCGCCGGTCGATKCCGGYCATCACCGGSAGCATGGTCATCACCGCCAGCGGCACCATSGCRTGSACCATGCCGACCATGACGCCGAACTGGTTGTTGATCAGCGACAGCGGCTGGTCGACGACATGCGCGCCGGTCAGCAGGGAATTGATCACGCCGCTGCGTCCGAGGATCAGCATCCAGGCGAAGGTCTTGACGAGATAGCTCGTCCAGAACGGCACCATGACGAAGAGCAGCATGCGGCCGCGGAACATGTCGGGCAGGCGCGCCAGCCAATAGGCGAGCGGATAGCCGATCAGCAGCGACCACAGCGCCGTCCAGCCGGCGATGCGGAAGGTGATGCCGAGCACGCGCAGATAGACGTCGGTCGCTGCAATGCGCTGATAGGAGCTCGCCGTAAAGGCTCCATTGTCCGGATCGACGACGCTCAGGCCCAGAAGCTGCGCCACCGGCCAGACGAAGAAGACCGCGAGGAACAGGACGCCGGGCACCGCCAGCCAGAGCGCGTTGAGGCGCAGCCTGCCCGCACGCGCCGGCGCGCTCGTGACGCTCACCGCGCTCATGCGACCAGCACCGCCTTGTCGCGCGGCCAGCCGGCGACGATCGCCTCGTCGATGGCCGGCACCGCATCGTCGGGGCCGAGGCGCAGCACGAGCTGGCTGCCGTCCTCGAGCGCCGCGATGACGCGCGTCTCCGAGCCGGCATAGACGATCTCGCTGACGCGCCCGTTCACGGCGTTGCCGTCCTGCGCGCCGAGGCGCAGGTTCTCGGGCCGGATCACGAGGGCCGCGTCCCGGCTCTCGCAATGCGCGCCGCTGGGCAGGGCGAAACGGCCATGCGCGGTTTCGAGCGAGCCGTTGCCGTCCCAGCGCCCGCGGAAGATGTTGGAGATTCCGATGAAATCGGCGGCGAAGGCCGTGCGCGGGCGCTCATAGATCTCCCGCGGCGTGCCGAGCTGCTCGATCTTCGCGTGGTTCATCAGGCAGATGCGGTCGGACATCGCGAGCGCCTCCTCCTGATCATGCGTGACATAGACGATGGTCGAGCCGCTCTCGCGATGCAGCCGCTTGATCTCGATCTGCATGTGCTCGCGCAGCTTCTTGTCGAGCGCGCCGAGCGGCTCGTCCATCAGGATGATCGAGGGCTGGTAGACGAAGCAGCGTGCCAGCGCGACGCGCTGCTGCTGGCCGCCGGAGAGCTCGCGGGGAAAACGCCCGGCGAGATGGCCGAGATGCACCATCGCCAGCGCATCGGAGACGCGCTTGGCGACCTCCGCGCCTGGGCGCCCGCGCATCTTGAGCGGGAAGGCGATGTTCTCCGCCACGGTGAGGTGCGGGAACAGCGCGTAATGCTGGAAGACGAGGCCGATATCGCGCTGGTGGACGGGCGTCGCCGACTGGTCGCGGCCGTCGATGACCACCCTGCCCTCGCTCACCTCGACCAGCCCGCAGATGAGCTGGAGCAAGGTGGTCTTGCCGGAGCCCGAAGGCCCCAGCAAGGTCAGGAACTCGCCCTCGGCAACGCTGAGAGAGCTCGGCTCGAGGGCCGTGGTCGCGCCGTAGCGCTTGCACAGCCCTTCGACCACGAGCTTCGCCGGTTTTGCTTCGGTCACGGTCATYCCGGCGCTCGTCGCCATCGCCATCAGGTCAGGAGCCAGGAATTGAAGCGCTCGGTGACCTTGGCGCGATTCTCGCTCCACCAGCTCTCATTGGCGATCGCCATCTGCTTCAGGTTTTCCGGCGAGGTCGGCAGCAGCTTAGCGCGTTCAGGCGAGATCGTCTGGTAGGCGTCCAGATTGGTCGGGCCATAGGCCAGCGCCTCGGTATAGACCGCCTGCTGCTTCGGGTCGGAGCAGAAGCGGATGAACTGGCGCGCCACCTCGGCCTTCGGACCGCCCTTGGGCAGACCCCAGCCCTCAATCGAGTAGAGTCCCTGATTCCAGATGATCTTGGCCGGCGCGCCGCCGTCGATGGCAGCCTGAAGGCGGGCGTTCCAGCCGGTGGTCATGTCGACCTCGCCGCTTTGCAGAAGCTGCGTCGACTGGGCGCCGCCCGTCCACCAGACCGCGATATGCGGCTTGATCTTGTCGAGGACCTTGAAGGCACGCTCGACATCGAGCGGATAAAGCTTGTCGAGCGGCACGCCGTCGGCAAGCAGCGCCTGCTCGATGCTGTCGATCGGGTTCTTGCGCATCGAGCGGCGACCCGGGAACTTCTCGACATTGAAGAAGTCGGTCCAGCTCGCCGGGGCGTTCTTCACCYKGTCGGTSCGGTAGGCGAAGATCGTCGAATAGACRTCCGTRCCCATGAACTCGGGCGAGATCGCYTCCGGCATCAGCYTGGGCACATCGGCATGCGMRAAGCCGATCGGRTCGAGCAGGCCTTGCGCCTTCAGGATGTCGCGCGCCGACAAGGTCAGCGTGCACACGTCCCAGGTATAGGACTTGGTCTCGACCATCGCCTTGAACTGCGCGGTCGGCTCGGCCTCGCGGGCGACGTTGACGACCTTGTTGCCGGTCGCCTTYTCGAASGGRTCGTAAAAGGCCTTGCGGAARGCSGGSCCGAACGGMCCRCCGGGATCGGCGACGGTGATCTGCGTCGCGGCGCGCGCCGTACCGATGAGATAGGGCGCGGCGACCGCTCCGGCGGCGACGCCGCCGGCCAGTTGCAGCAGGGTACGCCTCGTCGGATTCGTGGTTCTGCTCGTCATCGTCTTCTCCCCTTCAAGCGGTTTTCCGCATTTCCCCGTGGGTGATCAGATCGTCAGGCGCTCTGAGTTTCAGGCGCTTTTGCGTGCCGCTCGCTGGGCGAGAAACGCCTCCATCATCCGCGCCGGCTCGCCGGTGGCGTAGGCTTCGCGCTGGGTGCGGATGCCGGCGGCCAGGCACTCGCGGAAGCTCGCCTCGGTCACCTCGCGGAAGCGGGCCTTGTTGAGCCGCATGGCGACGGGCGCCTTGGCGGCGAGCTCTTCCGCCAGGGCGAGCGAGGCTTCCATGACCTTCTCCTTCGGCACGATCCGGTTGATCAGGCCGATGCGGAACGATTCCTCGGCATCCATCATCCGGCCCGTCAGGGTGAGGTCGATGGTGCGGGCGATGCCGATCATCTCCTTCATGATCCAGGGACCGGTCACCGAGGCGATGCCGGAATTGATCTCGGGCTGGCCCATGGTGACGCCGTCATGGCCGATGCGCAGGTCGCAGAGCAGCGCGACCTGGAAGGCCGAGCCCGCGGCGACGCCGTTCAGCGCCGCGATCAGCGGCTTCGAGAGCGAGCGGATACGATCGTAGAGACGCTCCCATTCATGCATCCAGGCCTCGGCCCGGTCCGGATCGAAGGTCTTGGTCTCGTTGAGGTCCTGGCCGGCGCCGAAGGCGCGGTCGCCTGCCCCGGTGAGGACGATGGCGCGCACCGCCTCGTTCGCCTCCAGCTCGTCGAAGCACTCGACCAGCCGCGCGCGCATCGGCGCGTTCCAGGCATTGAGAACCTGCGGGCGGTTGAGGGTCACGATGCCGACAGCACCGCGCACCTCGATCAGAACTGAATCCTTCATACCGCCCTCCGATGGCTATTTATCACAATGCGATAAATTCTATTGAACATTCTGCGCGAATGGCCCAGCTTGTCAAGGCAGCCGGCCACGGCCATTGATCGAGCGAGGAGAGCAGGTCCGATGACGATGCCCGAGACGCGACAAAACGGCCGCAAGAGCGCGGCACCGCCAGCCGACCGGCCGGGGCGCAAGGACGATGCGCTGATGGTCAATTCAGTCGAGAAGGCATTCCGGGTGCTGTCCGCCTTCGGCCGCCAGCACCAGACGCTCAACCTGTCGCAGGTGGCGTCCGAGACCGGCATGGATGTCAGCGCCGCGCAGCGCTTCACCCACACCCTCACCAGGCTCGGCTATCTCCATAAGGATGCGCAGACCAAGCGCTTCGAGCTGACCGCGAAGACGCTCGATCTCGGCTACCATTTCGTGCGCAGCAGCCGCCTGCTCGACCGGGCGATGCCCTATCTGATGCATCTGAGCAAGGAGACCGAGGAGACGGTCAACCTGACGGTGCGGGACGGCACGGAGATCATCTTCGTCTCGCGCTTTCTCAGCCGGCATGTGCTGAACACCGACGTCATCATCGGCACGCGGATGCCCGCCTATTGCACGGCGCCGGGCATTGCGATGCTGTCGCGCCTGCCGGAAGAAGAGGCGATGGCGATCATCGACGCCTCGGACCTCAAGGCGCACACCCCCTCGACGACGTGGCAGCGTGACGCGCTGCGCGAGAAGCTGCGCCAGGCCGCGGCGCAAGGCTACGCCACGGCCTTCGAGGAGGTCTATMTCGGCGAYGCCTCGATCGCCGCRSYGATCGTCGAYCATCACGGCCGKCCCGAGGCMGCCGTSAACATCGCCACSTCGACCTCGCGCTWYAGCCATGCSGAGGTSGTCYMSCGSTTTTCCTCSCTSGTCATCGCCACCGCGCACGCSATYTCGCGSGTCTGATCTGCGAGCGCGCTGCTCAAGCGCGAATTCGGCGGCGAGCCGCGCGCCGGCTTCTGCCTGATGGGTGCCTGCCAGGATTGCTGGGTCTGGAGTGCGGAAGGCGGCCGGATCAGGGCCTGCACCACGCCCGTCGCCGACGGGATGGTGCTGTTCACCGAGCCGCAGCCTCCGATCGACAGCCAGCCCATGGACCGCAATCATGGCTGACATCGTCATCGTCGGCGCCGGCCCGGCCGGCATCGGCGCAGCCGAAGTGCTTTGCGCGGAGGGCCTGAAACCCGTCCTCATCGACGAAGGCGCGCGGGCCGGCGGCCAGGGCTATCGCCGGCCGGCCGAGAATCTCGCCCTCGACATGAACAGGTTGATGGGGTCGGAGGCGACGAAATACGCTTCGCTCCACCGGCGCTTCCGAGCCCTGCTGCCGCGCATCGACTATCGTCCCGGCATCCTGGTCTGGGCTATCGACGGGAATACGCTGCACCTGTTGCGCGACGGGCGGACCGAGACGCTCGCCTTCGACAAGCTCCTGATCGCCACGGGGGCGATGGACCGCATCGCACCGCTGCCCGGCTGGACCCTGCCCGGCGTGTTCACGCTCGGCGGCGCGCAGGCCGTTCTGAAGGATCAGGGCTGCCTGATCGGGAACCGCGTCGCGTTTCTCGGCTCCTCGCCGCTGCTGGCGCTGGCCGCCAAGCAATATCGCGACATGGGCGCCGAGATCGCGGTGATCGCCGATACGACGCCGTTCGCCGCCAAAGCGGCGGCAACGCCTACGCTGCTGCGGGCGCCGCGCACGCTGTTCCGTGGGCTCTGGTATATGGGCGCCTCGCTGCGGGCTGGGACCGAGATGCTGCATGGGGTGACGCCCGTCGCGGTCGAAGGGAGCACCCATGTCGAGGCGCTGGTCCTGCGCGATGCCGGGGGGCGCGAGCGCCGCTTCGCATGCGACGCGGTGGCGCTCGGCTATGGGCTGAAGCCGGAGACGCAGCTTGCGGACCTCGCCGGGGCCGCCTTTGCCTATGACGCCGACTTCAGGCTGTTCCTGCCCAGGATCGACGGCATGGGCCGGGCGCGGCCGGGGCTCTATCTCGCCGGCGACGGTGTGCGGATCGGCGGCGCCGATGCCGCCGAGGCCAGCGGCGCGCTCGCCGCCCACGCGATCATCGCCGATCTCGGCCGGGCGCAGGACATCGAGGCGACGAGAGCACTGGCCCGGCAGGTCCAGCGGCTGCGCGGCTTCCAGCGCGGGCTGGCGCGCGCCTTCGCCTGGCCGAAGGCGCAGATCGCCGCCTTGCCGGATGCGGTGACGCTCTGCCGCTGCGAAAATGTGACGGTCGGCGAGGTGCGCGCGGCGATGGCGAAGGAACTCGGCCCGGTCGAGGTCAACCGGGTCAAGGCGATGACGCGCTGCGGGATGGGCCGTTGCCAGGGCCGCGTCTGCGGCCCCGCCTTGCAGGAGATCGTCGCGGCAAAGGCCGGGGGCGACGGCGCCGCCGCCGGGCGGTTGCGCGGCCAGGCCCCGGTCAAGCCGATCGCACTCGCGGCAGCCGGGGACGTCGCATGAGCGGCCGCAGCACGGATGTCGCCATCGTCGGCGGCGGGCTGATCGGCGCCTGGACCGCCTTCTTCCTCGCCCGGCGCGGCCAGCGCGTCACCCTGATCGAAAAAGGCGTCGTCGGCGCGCAGTCGAGCGGGGTCAATTTCGGCAATCTGCGCCTTCAGGGACGCTTTCCCGGCCAGTATCCGCTGTCGCTGCGGTCGCAGGCGCTCTGGGAGGATTTCGACGCGCTGATCGGCGAGGATTGCGAATTCGAGCAGACCGGGCACCTCTATCTCGCCTATGACGAAGAGGAGCACGCCAGGCTCGAAGGCTACGCCAAGGTCTCCGAATCCTACGGCCTCGCCATCGAGCGCGTCGGCCCCGCCGATCTCGGGCGGCGCTGGCCCTGGCTCGGCGAGCGGGCCGTCGCCGCGACCTTCTCGGCCCGCGACGCCACGGCCAATCCGCGCCTCGTCACGCCCGCCGTGGCCCGCGCCGCCGCGCGGCTCGGCGTCGATATCCGCGAGAACACGCGCGTCGCCGCGGTCGATCGTTCGGGGAACGGCTTCACGCTGACCCTGGCGGATGGAGCCACACTGAGCTGCGGCACGCTCGTCAACAGCGCCGGCGCCTGGGCGCTGGAGATCGCCGAGCGCTTCGGCGAGACGGCTCCGGTCTTCCCCGCCGGCCCGCCGCAATTCGTGACCGAGCCGTTTCCCTACCTGATCGGCCCGTCCGTGCAGGCCATCGACGGCTCGGTGATCTTCCGCCAGATCCCGCGCGGCAACATCATCCTCGCCGGCTATCCGCGCACGGCGGCCGATGCGCAGGCCAACCGAGCGCCGGTGCCCCCTCTGAAGACGCTGGCGGCGATGAAGGCGCTCGCGCGCGTCGCGCCGATGCTGGCGCAGTGCCATGTCATCCGCGTCTGGTCCGGCATCGAGGCCTATCTGCCCGACATGATCCCGGTSATCGGSCCGAGCGAGACGACSSCCGGGCTSTTCCAYGCCTTCGGCTTCTGCGGCCACGGCTTCCAGATCGGSCCCGGCGTSGGMYTATGCCTCAGCGAGATGATCSTSGACGGSGCGRCGCMGACRCCGCTGGAGCCSTTCKCGATCGGGCGTTTCCGTTCGGCCACGACCGTGAGCGAGAAGTTCCGCAAGGAATTCGATTGAAGGCGCCCAGCGCCGGCCGATCCGGCCGGCGCTGGAAGCGGACAGGGCTTGCCCCTACCCCGTCATCATCTTCGGCAGCGCCGTGACGATCTGCGGGAACAGCGTGATCAGCACCAGCAGCAGCATCAGCACGAAGAAATAGGGGATCGCCGCCTTCGTGACCGTCAGGATGTCCTTTCCGGTGATGCTCTGCAGCACGAAGAGGTTGAAGCCCACCGGCGGGGTGATCTGCGCCGCCTCGATCAGAATCACCACGAAGATGCCGAACCAGAGCAGGTCGATGCCGGCCGCCTGCACCGTCGGCAGCATCACGGACGAGGTCAGCACGATGATCGAGATGCCTTCGAGGAAGCAGCCCAGGATCAGCATGAAGACCGCGAGCACCGCCAGCAGCGCATAGGGCGACAGATGCATGGCATCGACCCAGCCCGCCAGCGAGCGGGGAATATCGACGAAGGCGACGGCGATGGTCAGGCAAGCGGCGCAGGCGATGATGAAGGAGATCATGCAGGAGGTCCGCATGGCCGCCATCAGCCCGTCCATGAAGCTCGCGCGCGTCAGACCGCCGCCGACCGCCGCCAGGATCAGCGCCCCGATCACGCCGATGGTCGCGGCCTCGGTCGGCGTGGCGATACCGCCATAGATCGAGCCAACGACCGAGCCGATCAGCAGCGCCACGGGGATCAGCCGGCGCGAGCGGTAGACCTTCTCCAGGAACGGCACCGCCGGCTCGGCAGGCGGCATCTTCTCAGGGTTGAGCAGGCTCCAGATCGCCGTATAGCCCATGAACAGCGCCATCAGCAGCAGGCCGGGCAGCACGCCGGCGATGAACAGCCGGGCAATCGAGACCTCGGCCGTGACGCCATAGACGATCATGATGATCGAGGGTGGGATCAGCAGGCCGAGCGTGCCGGAGCCGGCGAGCGTGCCGATGGTCATGTTGAGCGGATAGTTCCGCTTCTGCAGTTCCGGCACGCTGATGCGGCCGATGGTGGCGCAGGTCACGGCAGAGGAGCCGGCGACCGCCGCCATGATGCCGCAGCCGAGCACGTTGACGTGGAGCAGCCGGCCCGGCAGCCGCGACACCCAGGGCGCCAGCCCCTGGAACATGTCGGCCGACAATTTCGAGCGGAACAGGATCTCGCCCATCCAGATGAAGAGCGGCAGCGAGGTCAGCGCCCAGCCCCAGCTCGAATCCCAGAGCGTCGAGGCGATGAGCGAGCCCATCGGCGCGGTGGTGAAGAGCCCCATCATTACCATGCCGACGGTCAGGAGCGAGAGCGCCACCCAGACCCCGCTGGCGAGCAGCAGGAGCAGGGTCCCGGCGAGGACCAGCGAGGCGAGAACGATCGTATCCATCATTGGCCCCTATGCCACCGGCCGGTCGAGCTCGACCTCGTCGGGCGTCTCGTAGCGGTGCTCGCCGCCGCCGATGAGCCAGAAGAGTTCGTCGATGAAGGCAATCGCGAGCGCCGTCACGCCCACCGCAACGCCGGCCTGCGGAATCCAGAAGGGCATGGCGAGCAGGCCCGGGCTGACATCGTTGAATTCGCGCGATTGCAGCGCCAGCGACGCGACATGCCAGGCGAGGAACGACACCACCACCGCGCCGAGCAGGCAGTTGAACAGCTCGACGC
>NZ_JBFRDQ010000125.1:0-12178 GCF_052113865.1 Allobosea sp. TAB14
TCATCAGCGTGGGCCATCGCGCAGAGCTCGAGGAATTTCACGATCGCAAGGTGCTGCTTGAGCGACGGGAGGCCGGCGCCCGCGTGACGACGCGGCGCATATCGAAATCCCTGTGGCGACTGTTGCGTGGCCGAAAAGCTGGCAATGACGATAGGACTTCGACCGCGGACCCAAACTAAATCGCTTGGTCTTCATGATCGCTGGCAAGGCCGAAGTTGTCAGCCGGCGCGCGCAGCATTGAGATGAGCCGATATGATCTGACCGACTTCGAATGGCGCGTCGTCGAGCCGCTCTTGCTCCAGGCGGTTGGCGACGTGGTCCGAGTATCGGTCGTGGCGGCAGGCGAATGGCCGATCCGCTCCCGCGTCGAACCACCCGCTACCGCCACTGTGCCAGGACCTCGCTGGTGGTGGCGGCCTCGATTTGCTGGCTGAAGCGGGAAAGGTACAGTTCCATCAGTGCGTCGTGGGTTGCGTCAGATGAGCTGCACAAGGCGTCGGTGACCAGCACGACCCGCAGGCCTCGATCGACGGCTCCGAGCACGGTCGCGAGAACACAGACATCGGTCTCGCCACCGGTGACGATGACCGTATCGATTTCACGCTCCGCCATGAAGTGATCGAGGCGGCCTTCGCTCCAGGGTGAGTAGACCTTCTTGTCCAGCACATGCGCGGGCGGAACGAACCGCTCCAGAGAGGGCAGGAGCTGGACGGCTTCGACGCCGGCCCTTTCCAAGGTGACCTSCGGCCATCTCCGATAATAGCGCTGCCATGTGCCGCGCCCGTCMCCCTCGCGCTCGGCCGGGATGAAGCGGGTGAAGAGAGTCCGTTCCGGGTGAGATCCGCATAATTCCTCGACCGCCGGCAGAACCTTCTGGAGCCAAGGGAAGGCCCAAGGGTAACCCGGCCCGAAAAGTCGCTGCATGTCGACGCAAAGGTGAATGCAGTTCAGGCCGAGCTCGCCATGCACCAGCCCATGGGCCGCCATTGCTCATCCCTTCAAGAAATCTCCGGCGATCAGGTCTTGCGGATCGAACGGGTCATTCCGCTGCGCCGACCGGCGGGCAGGGCATCTCCGGATGATTCTGCTGGGTCCGCTTCATGCTTCGCCGCCGCAAAACTCTCGGTATCGCCGCGTGCGAACGGGGGATGGGCTCCCGTCGGGTGAGGAGACCTCGGGTTTGGACCTGCCCGAGTTTCGTCTGCGGCGCCGGGCTGACCTGGCCGTTGCGCAGTTCGGGTATTTCCAGGCGCTGATGCATCCCCCTGACCCAGGGAGGATTTGCGAGCGTCCCACTGCCTCACCGCTGCAATGAGTTCTGCCAGTTCCTCTGCCTGCGGACTGCCCTCCTTGGCGTCGGACAGACTCTGAATCCGCGCGGCCGCTTCGGTATAGGCTTCCGCTGTCGTTATGCGCATGGGGTTTCCTTCCGCACTCTGCCACTTGGTAACGGCGTCTTCGACCACCCCTCTCGCCGGTTTGCGAAGGTGGGTCACCGCCGCGCCGCTCGTCAGAATCCAATCGCTGCCGGAGCGGCGGATTTCGAATGTCGCCGTCATCTCGTTCGCAAGCTCCCGGAGATTGCGGGATCGCTAAGGTCCGCATGCTCCGGAAGCGGGCGCCCTTCGGTTGCGATGCACCAAAGGGGCATCAGGCTGCCTTCTTGTTCGCCGAGGAGATGCCGATCTTAGACAGAAGCTGATCGGTCTTGGTTTCCTCGCTCAGCGTCTGGTCGAGGAGGGTTACGGCCTGCTTCAGGCCCAACTCATTAGCCCAGGTCTTGAGAGTGCCGTAGCGGGCGATTTCGTAGTGCTCGACGGCCTGAGCGGCGGCGACCAGACCCGCATCGATCGCGGGACTGCCCTCGAACTCTTCGATGATGCTCTTTCCCTCGTCGATGATGCCGAGGATAGCGTCGCAAGTCTTGCCGCGAGGCGCCTTCCCGAGAAGCTCGAACACCTCGGCGAGCCGCTCGACATGGGTTTCGGTTTCGTCTCGATGGGTCTCGAACGCCTTTTTGACCTCCGGCGAAGTGGCTGCGCGCGCCATCTTCGGCAAAGCCTTCAGGATCTGCTTCTCGGCAAAATAGATGTCCTTGAGCGTATCGAGAAAGAGGTCGTCGAGCTTCTTGGGTTCAGCGGCCATTGGAGCCTCCTGGCTGGACGTGAAAACCCCTTAACCGCACTGGCCGACTTGGGTTCCAGTCTTCAGCGGGGCGATATTTGCGACCGAGAGATGGAGGCCGGCGTGCTGGCCAGAGGAGCTCTCGCCCTATGAGCGAACGAACATCCCAGGTCACTGCTAGTCCCAGGCGATTGCGATGCGCGAATGGCGATTTGGGGCGCCGGATCCAGATCGCCGCCGCACGGAACCGTGACTCGTCGACAACGATTACTGGCTGTGGCGCTAGGAAAAGGCTCCAGCGGAACACCGTTTCGCTCCGGCCTTGCTGAGCGTGGGCACTCGCGAAGCGAAGAGCGAATGTCGCATCGGGCAAGCCTCGATTGGCTGAACTTCCTGCTGGCGGATCTGCGCGGCGGGCTGGGGCCCTACGTCAATGTCTTCCTGCTTACGGAGGTCGGCTGGGACCAAGCGAAGATCGGAGCCTTGCTCACCGCCAGCGGTCTTATCGGTATTGCCTTTCATGCGCCGATCGGCGCCTTGATCGACGCCACGCGCGCCAAGCGCGGTCTCATGATTGGTGGGGCCTGGCTCCTTGCGCTTCTGGGAACCGCCATTGCGACCTATCCGACGATAGCGGTCGTGTTCGTCGCGGATGTCAGTATGGCGCTTCTGGGGGCCGTCTTTGCGCCCACGATCGCGGCGATCACGCTCGGACTTTACGGAGCCCGCGACGCTGCTGCGCAGCTCGGGCGCAACGCCGCGTTCGACCGGCTCGGCAACCTGTTCATTGCCACTTTGGCCGCGGTGGTCGGCACGCATTTCGGGCAACGTGGTGTCTTCTACATGCTTCCGCTGTTCGCCGGCCTCTCGATGATCGCCGTTCTTTCAATCCCGGCCGGCGCCCTCGATCATCAGCGCGCTCGCGGCCTCGATGAAGTCATCCCGGAAAATAGCCGGCCGTATCCATGGCGGCAATTGTTCGCCGAACGCCCCTTTACCGTGCTGGCGATCGGTACGGCGCTGTTCCATTTCGCCAATGCGCCGATGCTGGCTCTCGCTAGCCAGAAGCTGGCGCTCGAAGCAAAGGGCTTCGAGTCCGCCGTGACGTCGGCCGCCATCATCGTCGCCCAGCTCGCGACTATCCCGATGGCCTTCCTCGTGATGCGCGCCAACCGGATCGGCGGCAAGCCGTTGCTTATCCTAGCGTTCGCGGCCCTGCCGCTGCGCGGCATCCTGTTCGCCGTGGTCGACGAGCCCTATTGGATGATCGCCTTTCAGCTCCTCGACGGAATCGGAGCCGGGCTGTTCGATGTGCTCTTGCCGCTCGTTCTGTACGGCGCCGTCCTGGGCAGCGGTCGCTACAACATGGCGCGCGGAATGCTCGGTACCATTCAAGGGATTGGAGGAGCGTCGAGCTATGCATTCGCAGGCAGCCTGGTCGTTTGGGGTGGTTACAGCATCGCCTTTGCCGTGCTCGCCGGGGTGGGCGTGATCGCTCTCCTCCTCATCCTGATGGCCATGCCGGAGACTGTCTCGAGTATACGTGCGGAATCCCACGTCGAAGAGTTCTGATCCCGAACTTTCGGCTCGGACCGGCGTTGAAAACTCGCCCGCGTTCGCGGGTCGGATGGGCCGGAGAGCAAGGGGATGCGGATCGCGCAAATTGCGCCGCTGGCGGAGTCAGTTCCTCCGCGATTGTATGGCGGCACGGAACGGGTAGCGTCGTGGCTTACCGAGGAACTCGTGCGGCAAGGACATCGGGTCACCTTGTTCGCCTCCGGCGATTCCCAGACCTCGGCCGAACTGGTCGCCTGCGCACCGCAGGGCTTGCGGCTGGCAGGCATCCGAGATCACACGGCCAGCCACCTCGCCATGCTCGCGAAGGTCCGGGAACGGCAGGAGTCATTCGATGTCATTCATTTTCATCTCGATCTGCTCCAGCACGCGATGTTCTCGGACCTGACCCATAAATGCGTAACGACGCTGCATGGTCGCCTGGACTTGCCCGATTTCCTGCCGGTCTATCAGGCCTTCCCGCGGATGCCGCTGATCTCGATTTCGGACGGACAGCGAACACCCATGCCATCCACCGCGAACTGGCTGGCGACGGTCCACCACGGCCTGGGGCCGGGCCTGTGTCCGTTCGAGGCGCGGGGAGGGGACTACCTTGCCTTTCTCGGACGGATCACGCCCGAGAAGCGACCTGACCGCGCGATCGAGATCGCCAAGCGTGCCGGCATGCGTCTGCGGATCGCGGCGAAGGTCGATGCGGTCGACGAGGAATATTTTAGGTCTCAAATCGAGCCGCTGCTTGATCATCCGTTGATCGAGTTCATTGGAGAAATCGACGAGGCGCAGAAGGCCGGTTTTCTCGGMGGCGCCCGGGCTCTCCTGTTTCCGATCGACTGGCCGGAGCCGTTCGGCCTCGTCATGATCGAAGCGATGTCGGCGGGAACTCCCGTGATYGCYTGGCGCAACGGCTCCGTGCCGGAGATCGTTAGAGACGGAGTGTCCGGGATCATCGTCGACTCGATTGCGGAGGCCGTTTCAGCCTGCGAGCGCAGCACCGCCATGGATCGTTCAAAGGTGAGGGCCCATTTCGAGCAGCATTTCACCGCCGAGCGGATGGCCCGCGATTATCTCGAGGCATTCGACCGTCTTCTGTCCTCGCCACAAGGTTACACCAAGGCCGCAGAATAGACGCAGAGCCATGAGCCAATCGGGTGAACGAACCGCCGGGCCTCCGACGAGGAGTAACTTGGAATGCATGAGCAGATCGCTGCCTCAAGACAGCCGGAAATTGCCGGACGATCTGAGCCTTCGTCCGATCATGCCCTTGATGCGCATCCCTCGCTCGTCGAGCGTCCGCTGCGGACCTTGAAATCCGGCGACACTTTTGCCGTCCTCGATAGCCACGGCGACATCGGGATCACGCCGGACACCTCCGAGGGCTTGTTCTGCAACGACACCCGGCATCTCTCTCGGCTGGAACTGTTCTTCGAGGACAAGCGCCCCTTGCTCCTCGGCTCGGTAATCCAGGACGACAACACCGCCCTGACGGTGGATCTCGCCAATCCTGAGATTATCCGGAGTGACGGATCAACCGCCATTCCCCGGGACGCCATCGCGATCGAGCGGACGAAGTTCCTTTGGAACGCGGTCTGTTACGAACGGGTCGGGTTGCGCAACTTTGACCGGGTCCCGCATGAGTTCACGCTGTCCTTGTCCTTCGGCGCGGATTTTCGRGATCTTTTTGAAGTTCGCGGTATGAAGCGCGCCCGGCGCGGCGAGACGGAGACGCAGATCGCGTCGGAGGGGGTCCGCTTCGCGTATCGCGGCCTCGACGACAGGGTTAGAAGAACGGTCCTGCGCTTCAAGCCCAACCCATACGAATTGAGGAATGGCCTGGCCTCGTTCCGTTTCCGCCTCGAACCAGGCGAGCGGACCTCGCTTCTCCTGACTGTCGCTTGCGATTTGGTTGAGGCTTCAAGGGGCGATATCCTGCCCATCGGTACCGCGCCCGGCGCGCCGCCGCTGGAGTTCGCCAAGGCCTACCAGAATGCCCGCCGGGGCCTTCGTGCGCTGACGGCTAACGTATCCAAGGTCAAGTCGTCGAACGCCCTYTTYACCGACCTGATGAGCCGGTCGACCTCGGATCTCTATACACTCGTGACCCGCGGAGCCGACGGGCTCTACCCCTATGCCGGGATTCCCTGGTTCTCCACCATGTTCGGACGGGACGGGATCATTACGGCGATGATGCTCTTGTGGGCCGATCCGGCGGTGGCACGTGGGGTCTTGCTGCATCTGGCGCGGGCGCAGGCCGTAAGCAGCGACCCGGTTGCGGATGCGCAGCCCGGCAAGATCCTTCATGAACGGCGAAGCGGCGAGATGGCCAATCTGGGGGAAGTGCCGTTCGGATTCTACTACGGCTCCGTCGACGCCACGCCACTCTTCGTCATGCTCGCGGGCCAGTATTTYGACCGTACCGGCGATCTCGCGACGATCCAGCGGCTCTGGAAGAACATCGAGGCTGCGCTCCTTTGGTGCGACACATWTGGAGATCGCGACGGAGACGGTTTCATCGAATACTTTCGCGAGACCGAAAACGGACTCGCCAACCAGGGCTGGAAGGACAGCCATGATTCGATTTCCCATGCGGATGGATCGTTGGCGCGGGGCCCGATCGCSCTCGTCGAGGTTCAGGCCTATGCCTATGCCGCCAAACGGGCGGGGGCCGTCATGGCCCGCGCCCAAGGCTTCGACTTGCGCGCCGACGAGCTGACGCAGCAGGCAYTGGTGTTACGTGAGCGCTTCGACCGGGCCTTTTGGTGCGAGGAGATCGGCTCCTATGCGCTGGCGCTCGATGGCGACAAGCGTCCCTGCCGAGTTCGTTCTTCGAATGCGGGACACGCTCTGTTCGGAGGCATCGCGTACCCGGAGCGCGCCGAGCGGATTGCTCGAACTCTCATGAACGAAGGCAGCTTCAGCGGCTGGGGCATCCGGACACTGAATACTGGGGAAGTGCGCTACAATCCGATGTCCTATCACAATGGCTCGGTCTGGCCGCACGACAATGCCTTGATCGCCATCGGCTTGGGTGCCTACGGCTTCAAATTGGAGGCCTCGCGCCTATTCGAAGCCATCTTCAACGTCGCGACCCATCAGGAACAGCAGCGCTTGCCGGAGCTGTTCTGCGGCTTTTTGCGAAAGTCGCGCCGCGGGCCGACGGCCTATCCSGTGGCCTGCTCGCCTCAAGCCTGGGCYGCGGCAGCTCCCTTCGCGATGCTGTCCGCCTGCCTCGGCTTRGAGCTTCCCGCGGCGGCAAACGAGGTCAAGCTCGTCGACCCTGTCCTACCGTCTTTCCTCGACGATGTGATTATTCACGAGCTGACCTTGGGCGATTCCCAGTTCGACCTTCGCGTACACCGCCACCAAAGCGATATCACGCTCAACGTCCTGAAGCGCTGGGACGAAAGCAACGCGCGGGTCACGATGATCAAAACGAGGTAGCCGCAGCCAGTTCCGGACATCACGCCAGATAGATTTCAAAGCGCCCGATCTCCTCAGAGGWGATCGGGCGCTTYGGCAGGCTCACTCGATCACTTGGATGATCTTGCGCGAGGTCGGCTCCACCAGGACCGTCTTGTCGTTGACGATGGCATAGCGGTATTGGACGCCGACATCTGCCGGGAGCGTATGCAACGTCACCGATGACGGCAGAGCCGCGCCGACGGCGACAGTTTCAGTCACTTTCACYGAAGCCGGCTTTTCCTTCATCACGTAGGTCTTCACTTTGCTCTGCTGGTCCGTCGTGATGGTGGTGGTCGACGTCTGCGCAATTGCCGTTGAGCAGACGAGGCATGCAGCGAGCGATGTTGCGATAASAGTGCGCATTGAGGTTCTCCCCTTTGGTCCCCCCGCTGGTCCGCTAACCTCGCTGYGYCTCACTTGTTCCGGCTCGCTGTRACGGGCTTGGCCAGGTCGGGAATTCACCCRYACSGATCGCCGCGCTGCGCGTTGGRAAGGTCGCGATCGAATCKGCGAAYCYGRYGTGCCGCGGCAKGSCCCCCTCCGAGGAACCGCCAGCTYGGCAATATCGTTGATCAGGTTGCCAGGGCATATTCCGTCCAACTGCGGAGCCAACCTTCGCCTGGCGGGAGCTGCCGCYGGGAACGCAGAACTTGGTWGYCGACWCCYCCTCTCGATCCGACCCCGGGTCCGCTCGCGATCCGGTCGTCGAACCTAGTAAGCCGCGGCTGCTCACGTTGCTGGGTCCTGGGCTGGTCACGGGCGCGTCCGACGACGATCCCAGCGGTATCGCCACCTATTCGCAGGCAGGGGCTCAGTTCGGCCATGGCGCAAGCTGGTCGCTCGTCCTGACATACCCCTTGATGGTGGCGATCCAGATCATCAGCGCCCGGGTCGGCCGGACGACGGGACGCGGCCTCGCCGGGAATATTGCGCGTTGCTACCCGAGATGGGTGGCCTATGCCGTGACCATCCCTCTGCTGGTGGCCAACATCATCAATATTGGAGCCGACCTCGGCGCGATGGGCGACGCCCTGAAGATGTTGGCCGGAGGTCCCGCCCACATCTACGTCGCGTTCTTCGGTGCAATCTGCATCGGCTTGCAGGTTCTGATGGAATACAAGCGCTACGTCGCGGTGCTGAAATGGCTGTCGCTGGTTCTCTTGGCCTATGTCGCAGCGCTGTTCGTCGTGAAGGTCGACTGGCTGRCCGTYGCGACGAGCATYGTGCTGCCCAGGCTTTCGYTCGACGCGGACTATCTGTCGATCGTCGTCGCCATTTTCGGGACCACCATCAGCCCGTATCTGTTTTTCTGGCAAGCTTCGCAGGAGGCGGAGGACCTCAAGGAGAAGCCCCGGGAAGAACCTCTCGTCGAACATCCCGAACAGGCAACGCCCGCGCGCGAACGGATTCAGCTCGACACGGCGGTCGGTATGGCGATCTCCAACCTAATTGCGCTGGCGATCGTGACGACAACGGCCTCGACCTTGAACCCGGCTGGACTGACGGACATTCAGAGTTCGGTCGATGCGGCCAAAGCCCTGGAGCCGATCGCYGGCTCYTTCGCGAARGYGATCTTCGCGATCGGCATTCTCGGAACGGGCATCCTGGCGGTGCCGGTTCTSGCGGGTTCGGCGGCCTATGCGATCGGAGAAGCCGCCAAATGGCCCGTCGGCCTSTCCCGGRAGCCGCGAGAGGCGAAGGCTTTCTATCTGGCTGTCTCGGYCGCCACGGCCATCGGCGTYGCCTTGAACTTCACGTCAGTCGACCCGATCAAGGCGCTGGTCTGGAGCGCCATGATCAACGGCGTGGTCGCCGTGCCAATCATGGTGATCCTGATGCTTCTGGCGGCCGATCCGAAGATCATGAAGCAGTTCGTGATCGGGCGGGCTTTGAAAGTGCTCGGGTGGATCGCCACAGCGGCGATGGCCGCGGCGGTCATCGGGATGGCGATCACTGCGATCTGACCGCGAGACCAACTTCGTGCACCGCCAGTCGCTACCCGCTCACAAGTGAGCGCTGGCTCTCAAATGTAACCACGCCGCCAGGCCCGTATGTTCCAAAGCCTGACGAGCAGGACAGCGACCGCAATTGCATTCGAAGGGGCCATCCGGGCATCGCCGACGATCTTCGAGAGAGCGACATGGTATCGGTCGCCAGCCCAAGCGTGAGAAGCCGTCTGGCACGGAGACGCGGCGGAAGGTCTTATATATACCGAGGCGTATCTGACATTTATTTGCTTTGCCGTATACGGCGTACCTAAGGGGGGCGCCGTGGACCAGATAGCCTGAACGCCTAAGCAAATTCGCCATCCGCCGGCAGCGCCGCAAGATCGGCTTGAACCAAACGAGCGTCGGGGATCGAACGAAGCTGCGTCAAGCGACCAGAGAGTGGCGCGCCCGGGACGCAGTTCGGAACGCGTTGCGACATTCTTCCCGCGCTTGACCTCGAGTTCATGATGCGTGCCAGGAGGAGGGCAAAGCCGGCAGAGATCGAGGACATCTTTTGATCGCCCGCTCGGCCGTATATCCCGCTCAATGTCTTCCTGAACGGCCGTCTCGTCGGCGGCTGAACAGGCAATCCAGCAGCGCGATCGATGGCCGTAAAGGCGCGACCTTTAGGGCCGCTGCGGATTTCGTGGGGCCTGCAAATCCGTCGGACTTTTGGGGGCGTCTCGCTGATCGATTTGACCGGCCTTTTCCTCGCGAAGCGTCTTGGCGTGGTAGATGTTAAAGCCGATGAAGATCGTAACGATGATCGCGGCCATGGTCACGACAATCAGAAGCGCGCCTTTGGCAGCTTGGCGAGGCGGCGGTGGTGGTGGATGTTCCGRCACGGATCTTCCCCGAATTGTATCGCCGGTAAACGCGGAGCGTCGGAAGCCGTTCCTCTGCWGCAAATGAATCGTCGGCAGCRYCGGAGTTTTTCCRTCTGGCTCGCGCGATCTTCGATTTGGATGCAGGTCCGGCCGGACCGCGCGTTTTAGCGATTGGTTGTCGAATTTCTGCGTCTGAACGTTGAGAATTAATGAAAGTTCTTCTAGATTTGTTGCCAAATAAAAACTCTGTAATAAAAGGGTTGAATCGTAAGCTCTCGTCAGAGGCCGAGGAGATTGAAATTGTCAGAAAACAACGGAGCGCTCGGCGACCTGGTCGCGCATATCGTTTCGGCATTTGTCGCCCACAATAGCGTGCCAACGGCTGAGCTTCCGGCGTTGATTGCTAGCACGCACGCTGCGCTGACCGGACTTGGCCAAGCTCCCGCGCCGGTGCTCGAGGAAAAAGCCACTCCGGCAGTGTCGATCAAGAGGTCGATCACCCCCGACTTCTTGATATGCTTGGAGGACGGCAAGCGTTTCAAATCTTTAAAACGGCACCTGCGCACCGCCTTYGACATGTCGCCCGATCAGTATCGTGCGAAATGGAACCTTCCGCCCGACTATCCTATGGTCGCGCCGAACTATGCCGAGGCTCGCTCGCAGCTTGCGAAGAAAATGGGCCTCGGCAATGAGCGTCGGAAGACGGCGCCGGAGCCTGCGACTCCGAAGCGCGGTCRGGTCAAGGCGTCAGCTTGAGGCATTTCAGCCGGCGCGACGGTCGAGTTCGCGCCGGATTTGGTAWGCGCGCTAAGTCCACCGGTATCGGTACCCGAAACGCTATCAGATCGAAGCGACGTCGCTGACGTCGACTGATCGCCAGGAATTTTTCGTCGCCGCTGCTTCGGCAGAAGAGGCAATGACCAGACATRGCRATAGCAGCCCGCTCATGACCARCCGGRTCTGAACCTGCAGTCCAGGCTGAGGTATCGGGATCGACATGGATCAGATCAGGCCGAATAGGTCATGTAGTGGCTCTAGCCCGAGGGCGCTTACCCTATTCGACAAGATGGTCGCGGCATCAGCTCACCCTTGCAATAACAGTCAAGGAACAAACCCSAACYCAATGGCTTCCTCCAATGAAGGAGAATGCCATGCAAAAGCCACGTGAGAATCCAACATTGCTCGAAGATGAGCGGCGCTTGGTCACRCCAGCGGAAAGCCCGCTCGCTTCYGATTCGRTGCAAACCGGCAGGCGAACGAGCSACCGTACCAATGTGCACGACGAAGGCAGCGATGCGAACGATACCCCAGACGGCCTGAGCGAGGCCGAGGAGGCCRTGCGGAAGGCAGCAGAGGATATTCCCGTGGGCAACAGCCCCGAGGGACCGACCGAATCCGTACCGGTTTTTGATCGCGGAAGCTTGCCACCCAAAGTCTAGCAGACGAGTCACCACCGACGCGCCAGCCAACTGTAGATTAGGAGAAAGCCGAGAGCGAAGAGAGCGGCCGCCAAGGTCAGCGACGAGTGGAAGCGCATGCGCAGCCGCCGGTCCTCATTGATGTTGTCCATGAGATCGGCTTGCTTCACCCACAGTGCCGGAGGTGTTTAGAACAGCCGACATAAGCGAAGTTGTTGCGAATCGACGCCTGTGGCTTCAACTATCTCGGGGAGTAACTCCCGAAGCGCAGCGATATCGCGTCAACCTCCTGCTTTTCCCGCAGAAGCSAGCCATGATCCGCATCGGATGAGCGAGAGCGAWCCAAGTCGGCGTACATCCTGGCCGTYCTGGTGGCKCCAAATTAATCCCGGCTCCTAACCTCKCCCTTGGGATTCAGATCAACCGTCGAGGTGCGGCCATTTACGAGCGCCTTGGCGGTCCATCCCCCATCCGAGGTACGTGCGAGCTCGCGGACATCGGGATAGCCGCTGGCTGCCAGCTTTTGCCTCGCCTCGTCCTCAGACTGAGCCGGCGCGGGCTGTATGGTCTCTGCCGGCGGCGCATTCTGTGGTGGTCCGGTCGGCGAAATCTGCGCCTGTGCCGAACAGCAAAGCGCAAGGACCAAGACGCCGGCGCGAAAGCACATGTCGCTCTCCTTCAAGTGAGTCGCCAAGGTCCCGATCGGTCGGGAAGCGGGCTTGCCGTTGACGGGCGTCTCCAAGCTGAAGAGGACGGTGGACACGCCATAATCCGCGGAGTCATGCGA
>NZ_JBFRDQ010000126.1:0-17139 GCF_052113865.1 Allobosea sp. TAB14
GGCCATAATGGCGGCGTGTTCTACAGCCGCAGCCCGATCGGCCGGGTATTCATGGAGCATCTCGGCGAGGCGGTCTTCCGCGACGACCTCGACAATTCCGTGCTCGATCTCGGCGACCTCCTGACCCATGAAGGTCCGGCACTCAAGGCGCAGAAGGAAGCGGCCCAGATCTTCGGGGCGGAGAAGACCTACTTCGTCCTCAACGGCACCTCGACCTCGAACAAGGTCGCGCTCGCCGCGCTGGTCACCGATGGCGACCTCGTCCTGTTCGACCGCAACAACCACAAGGCCGCCCATCACGGCGCGCTGCTGATCGCCGGCGGCATTCCGGTCTACATCCCCACAGTGCGCAATGCCTGGGGGCTGATCGGCCCGATGCGCTGGGAGAGCTTCGACGAGGAGACGCTGCGCGAGCGCATCCGCACCAATCCGCTGGTCAAGGACCCGGATGCCTGGAAGAAGCCGCGCCCGTTCCGCGTCGCCGTGGTCGAGCAATGCACCTATGACGGCACGATCCACAGCGCGCAGATGATCCTCGATAAGATCGGGCATCTCTGCGAGTACATCCTCTTCGACGAGGCCTGGGCCGGCTTCATGAAGTTCCACCCGCTCTATGCCGGTCGCTTCGCCATGGGGCTGACGGGGCTGGGGCCGGAGTCGCCCGGCATCATCGCGACGCAATCGACCCACAAGCAGCTCGCGAGCTTCAGCCAGGCCTCGCAGATCCATATCAAGGACAGGCACATCAAGGGCCAGAAGCGTCGGGTCGAGCATCGACGCTTCAATGAGAGCTTCATGCAATACGCCTCGACCTCGCCCTTCTATCCGCTGTTCGCCTCGCTCGATGTCGGTGCGCAGATGATGAAGGGCCGCTCCGGCGAGGTGCTTTGGGACGATACGATCCGGCTGGGCATCGAGCTGCGCAAGAAGATCAGGGCCGTGCGACGCGAATTCGAGGAGAAGGAGGTCCGGCCCGAGCGGCGCTGGTTCTTCGAGCCCTTCGTGCCGGATCGGGTCAGCATCGCCGATGCCGCGCGCGAGGGTGCTGTCCACGACGTCGCCTGGGAGATGGTCTCTACCGACCAGCTCGCCAGCAACCCTGCCTATTGGCAGCTCGCGCCCGATGCGAGCTGGCACGGCTTCACGCGGATGGAGCCGGGCTTCGCGATGACGGACCCCAACAAGCTGACCTTGCTGACCCCCGGCTTCGACCGCGAGACCGGCGCCTATGCCGAGCATGGCATCCCCGCGCCGATCGTCGCGCAGTTCCTGCGCGAGAATCGGATCGTCGCCGAGAAGAACGATCTGAACTCGCTGCTTTTCCTGCTCACGCCCGGCGTCGAGGCCAGCAAGGCCGGCACGCTGATCAGCGGGCTCGTCGCCTTCAAGAAGCTGCATGACGACAACGCCCTGCTGGAAGACGCGATTCCGGAATTCTACCGGCGCCGGCCCGGCCGCTATGGCGGCGTACGGCTGCGCGATCTCTGCGGCGATATGCATCGCTTCTTCCGCGACCATGACGTCAGCGGGCTGCAGAGCCGACAGTTCTCGCCCGAGCACCTGCCGGAGATGGCGATGTCGCCGCATGACGCGGCGCGCTGCCTGACGCGCAACGATGTCGACTATCTGCCCATCGACGCCATCGCCGGGCGGATCGCGACGACGCCCTTCGTCGTCTACCCGCCCGGCATCGCCACCATCGTGCCCGGTGAGAGGCTGACCGAGCGGGCCAAGCCGATGATCGATTATCTCAAGATGTTCGAAGCCTGCTTCAATGCCTTCCCCGGTTTCGAGGTCGAGATCCAGGGCATCTACCGCGAGGTCGATGCCGCCGGGCAGGTGCGGCTCCATACCTATGTCGTCAGCGAGCAGGCGCAGGGCTGAGGATCGCGACGACGCATGGAAACCGACCGCCCCGTCATCATCCGCCCCTCGCGCGACGACGATGTCGAGCCCATGCTGGCGATTTATCGCCGGCATATCCGCCACGGCATCGAGGCCGGTGTCGAGGATACCGGCACCCCGCAGCCGGACGATCTGCGCGACCGGCGCAAGAACCTGCGCAACCGCAAGCTGCCGCATCTGGTGGCGACCCGCGGCGGCGAGGTCGTGGGCTACGCCTATGTCGTGCTGTTCCGCAAGCGGCCGGCCTACCGCTTCACGGTGAAGCACTCGATCTACGTCCACCACGAGCATCTCGGGCACGGCATCGGGCGGCTGCTGATGCAGGCGCTGATCGACGCCTGCGCCGCCGCCGGCTTCCGCCAGATGATCGGCTATATCGACGCGGAGAACAGCACGTCGCTGGCATTGCACGAGCGCTTCGGCTTCACCCGGGTCGGCCTGTTGCCGGGCGTCGCCTATCGCTATGGCCGCTGGGCCGACAGCGTCATGATGCAGCGCTCGCTCGGGGCAGGGGCCACGCAGCCGATCCCGTAGCCCTTGTCCCCGAATTCGGTCGGAAAGCCATCATTCGCGCAGCCGTGGGGAATTTCCCCGTCGCGCGTGCTGTGGAGCACCGCTCACCGCATGGAAGCTCAATCGGCGCGGAACGCGCGGTGGAGCTCGCAAATGGAATCCGGTCCGATGCCGCAGCACCCGCCGATGATCCGGGCGCCGCGGCGGTGCCAGTCCCGCCCGAAGTCGCGATAGCGAAGGGGCACGATATCCTCGCGCAGGTCGCTCAGCCCCTCATTTGCCGCAGCTTCCCCGGTCTTCTCGGGGAAGGCGTTGGCGTAGACACCGATCGGGATTCCACCCTCTCCGAGAACGTCATGTGCGAGCGCGACGGCCGGTCCCATCACCTCCGGCTGGCTGCAATTGAACAGCACGGCGGCGGCGCCGGCAGCGCGGACCGCTGCGACGGCCTCGGCGACGCCTTCGCCCGAACGGAGGGCGGGTGCCTCTCCAGCTGTGCCATCGTCCTGCAGTGTGAAGGAAACCCAGATCGGCTTGCCGGTCGGGCGCACGGCCACGCAAGCCGCGAGCGCCTCGGCGATGCAGCTTTGCGTTTCGGCGAGGAAATGGTCGACGGATGGCAGCAGGGCATCCACCAGCACCGCCAGCATGGTCGGGGCCCGCGCGGGATCGAACAGATCGGGGCGGTAGGAGCCGAACAGCGGCGGCAGCGATCCGGCCACGGTGATCTTGCGGCCGTTGCGCTGCGCTTCCTCGTCCGCGGCGCGGCGCGCCAATTCGCCCGACAGGGCGGCGAGCCTGGCGCCGTCCTGCGTGAAGCGCGCCTCGCCGATATGGAACGGCACCACCGCATAGCTGTTGGTGGTGATGACTTCGGCGCCCGCCTCGATGAAGGCGCGGTGCGCCGCCAGCACGGTCTCCGGCGCCTCCATCAGCGCCAGCGCCGACCATTCCGGCTGCCGGAAGGGAGCACCCATCCGCTTCAGCTCGCGCCCCATGCCGCCGTCGAGGACGACCACCTTGTTCGTCATGCCAGATCGCTCTTCTTGAATTCGCCTTCGGCCCCTGCGCCGCTCGCCGCGACCAGGGCATGCTGCCCCTCCAGATCGGCGGCGAGGCTGGGCGCGATATGGGCACGCACGGCACGCTCGGCCTCATCCGGGCTACCGTGCATCACGCCCTCGAACAGCCCGCGATGATCGGCTTCGAGCGGAAAACGCGCGGGCCAATGCGTCTCGGACCAGCGGTAGAGCCACTCCATCTTCGTCGACAGGGCGTTGTAGCGCTTGATCAGGTGGCGATGGCCCGTCGCATCGACAATCGCCCGGTGGAAGCCGAGATCGGCCGCGACGCGGTCATCGACCGAGCCGGCTTCCGCCGGCGCCAGCCGCGCGAAGGCGGCGGCAATCAGGCTTTTGGGCTGCGCCTCGCCGCGCTCGGCGAGAATGCGGGCCGCCAGACCCTCCATCGCCTCGCGCAAGGTGTAGATCTCCCAGATCACCTGGGCGTTGAGGCTGGGGACGCGCCAGTTCGAATAGGGCGCCCGGACCACCAGCTCGTCGGCCTCGAGAGCGAACAGCGCGGTGCGCACCGTCCCGCGCCCGACGCCGAGCCGCCCCGCCAGCGCGATTTCCGTCAGCACCTCGTCGGGTGCCAGGCGGCCGCGGACGATCTCGTCGCGCAGGCGCCGCATCGCCATGTCGGCGAGGCTGAGCCGTTCGATCGGTTGCTGGTCGTCCGTCAGGGGCACGGCGCGGTCCTCACTGTCCGCTGCGATGCATGCCGACGAAGCGGCGGCAGCGCTCGGATAGCGGGTCGAGGAAAACCTGCTCGGGCGGGCCCTGTTCCTCGACGCGACCATCCTGGAGATAGATGGCGTGGTTCGAGACCTCGCGCGCGAAGGTCATCTCATGGGTCACGATCAGCATCGTGCGGCCTTCCTCGGCCAGCGCGCGGATGACGCGCAGCACCTCGCCGACCAGTTCCGGGTCGAGCGCCGAGGTCGGCTCGTCGAAGAGCAGCGCGCGCGGCCGCATCGCAAGCGCGCGCGCAATCGCGACGCGCTGCTGCTGGCCGCCGGAGAGATGGGCGGGCCAGGCGTCGAACTTGTCGGCGAGCCCGACCTTGGCGAGCATCGCCTCAGCCTCCTCGCGGCATTCCGCGCGCGGCCGGCCTTGGACGTGGAGCGGCACCTCCATGACGTTCTGCAGCGCCGTCATATGGGGCCAGRGATTGAAGCTCTGGAAGACGAAGCCGAGCTGGCCGCGCAGCCTGCGGACGGTCTGCCGCTCCGCACGGGAGAAGCGATGCCCCGCATCCCTGATGCGGATCTGCGCATCGCCGACGCTGACCTCGCCCTGGTCCGGGATCTCCAGCAGGGGGATGCAGCGCAGMAGCGTGCTCTTGCCCGAGCCGCTGGCACCGATGATGGCGATCACGTCGCCGTCTCGGGCGGCGAGATCGATCCCGCGCAGCACCTCCTGGCCGCCAAAGCTCTTTCGGATATCGGTCAGCTTGACCGTGATCGGCGTCATGCCACGCTCCGTGCGTCGGTCGGTCGGCGATAGGGGGAGAGATGCTGCTCGAGCAGATCCACCGCCCGCGCGATCACCGTCACCAGGACGAGATAGATCGCCGCCGCACACAGGAAGATCTCGATGGCGCGGTAGGTTTCGGAGACCTCTGCACGCGCGATGCCGGTGATCTCCATCAGCGTCACGACGCTGGCGAGCGAGGTCGCCTTGACCATGCTCGTGATCTCCGCGCCATAGGCGGGCAGCGCCTGCCGGAAGGCGAGGGGCAGCACGATCCGGCGCAGCATGGTCAGCCGCGTCATGCCGGAAACGCGAGCCGCCTCGATCGCCCCGGAAGGCACCGCGCGAAGACCGCCGCGCAGGATTTCCGAGGTGTAGGCCGCATCGTTCAGCATCAGGGCGAGGACGGCGCAGACATAAGGTTCGCGCAGCAGMGGCCAGAGCAGCGAGTGGCGCACCGCCGAGAACTGGGCGAGCCCGTAATAGATCAGGAAGATCTGGATCAGCAGCGGCGTGCCGCGGAAGATGTAGACGTAGAAATCGGCGATCCGCGCCCCGAGCCAGGAGGTGGCGCGCAGGCCCGACAGCCCGAGCGCGATCAGGCCGCCGCCGAGCAACGACAGGACCGCCAGCAGCAATGTCAGCGGCAGGCCGGCGAGCAGCTTGGGAAAGATCTGGGCGATGAAGGTGAGATCCATCGCTAGCTCCCGGTTCTCGCGGCGGCCTGCCCCCGCATGGAGCGCCATTCGGCGATGCGGAACACGAAACCCGAGACGGTGGTGATGGCGAGATAGATCGCGCCGCCGGCGAGGAAGAATAGGAAGGGCAATTCGGTCGAGTTTGCCGCCACCGTGACGGCGCGCAACGTCTCGACCAGCCCGGTGACCGAGACCAGCGCGGATTCCTTGATGACCGACTGCCATTGGTTGCCGAGGCCGGGCAGCGCGGTACGCAGGGCCAGCGGCGCGATGATGCGCCGGAACATCGTCCAGCGGCCCATGCCGGTGACGCGCGCCGCCTCGAGCGTTCCGGGCGCGATGGCGTGGAAGGCGCCGCGCAGGACTTCCGCCTGCGTGGCGCCGGAGAGCAGGCCGATCGCCAGGCACCCCGCGGCGAAGCCGCTGATCTCGACGGGGCCGACATGCCCGAACTGCTTGGCGACCACCGAGGCGATCTGCCGGCCGCCGAAATAGAACAGGTAGATGACGAGCAGGTCGGGAATGCCGCGCATCACCACGCCATAGCCCTGCGCGAGGCGCCGGACGGGCGCTGAGCCCGCGATCCGCGCCCAGGCGCAGAGCGTGCCGAGGCCGAGCCCGAGCGCGAAGGCGCAGGCCGATAYGGCGAGCGTCATCAGCCCGCCGTTCAGCAGCGCGTGCCCCCAGCCCTCCGGGCCGAAGCCCAGCAATGTCAGGCTGTCGTCCATCCCGTTCGGCTCGCCCGCGTCAGCTCGCGGGCGTGATGTCCATCTCGAACCACTTCAGCGCCAGCTTCTTGAGCGTGCCGTCGTCGATGGTCGACTTCAGCGCCTTGTCGAACATCTCCTTCAGCTCCGGATCGCCCTTGCGCAGGCCGACCGCGGATCCGACGCCCAGGAGGCCGCCCGTGAAAAGATAGCCGGACTGGATCATCTCGCCATTCGACTTCTTCGCGCTCGCCTGGATGTTGATCTGGGAGGCCATCACCGCATCGACGCGGCCGCTCTTCAGGTCCAGGAAGGTATCCGGCCCGGACGGATAGGTGCGGACGGTCACCACGTCCTTGAAATAGCGGTTGAGGACGTCGTTCTGGATCGTGGCGACCTGCACCGCGACGGTCTTGCCGGTCAGCGCTTTCGCCAGTTCGTCGATCGCCGTCTTGGCGGCGGCCTCATCCGTGAAGGGGACACGTGGCGCGCCCGTTCCGGGCAGCGACTTGATGCTGCCCTCCTTCATGATCGCGAAGCCCGAGCCGGCCGAGGCGTAGGGGCGGGAGAAGGCGATGACCTCCTCGCGCTTCGGCGTGATCGAAACGGCGTCCATGATGGCGTCGTATTTGCCGTCGGTGAGCCCGGCGATCATGCCGTCCCAGGCCTGCGCGATCATCTCGCACTTGACGCCCATGCGGGTCGACAGCTCCTGCAGGAGGTCGGGCTCGAAGCCGATCAGGCGGCCGTCGGGAGCGTGCATGTTGTAGGGAGGAAACGCGCCTTCGGTGGCGACGCGGATGAGCTTCCATTCCTTGGCCGTGGCGGAACGGGGCGCTGCGCCCAGAGCGAGGCCGGCTGCGGCGCCGAGGCCGAGCTTCAGGAAGTCAGAGCGGGTGATCGTCATGGCGAATCTCCGGTGCCGTAGCGAATGCGGGCGGGATCAGGACAGGATGTCGAGAGCGGTGCGGGCGAGCGCGGCGACGCCCAGGCCGATGCTGCGCTCGTCCGGCTGGTAGTCGGAATTGTGGACCCGGTCGTCGCGGCCGGGCTGCGACGAGCCGACCAGCAATTGGCAGGACGGAATGCGCTCCGAGAAATAGGAGAAATCCTCGGCGCCGAAGCGCCCTTCGAGCTGCTCGACCTTGTCGGCGCCGAATTGCTCGGACACCGACCGGATCACCGCATCGACGACGCCGTCATCGTTGATCAGGGCGGGCGCCCCGCGCTTGTAGTCGATCTCGCAGGTGACGCCCATCGCCGCGGCGACGCCGTCGCAGATCCGCCGGAAGCTGGCTTCCATCGTGTCGCGGCTCTCGGGCGAGCGGCAGCGGACCGTGCCCTGGAACAGACAGCTGTCGGGGATGATGTTGTGCGTCGAGCCGCCCTGGATGTGGCCGACGGTGAGCACCGCAGATCGCGACGGGTCCATGACGCGCGAAATCGCCGTCTGCAGCTGCATGATCATCGCGGAAGCGGCGACGATCGGATCGAGCGCGGAATGCGGGCGCGCCGCATGGCCCGATTTTCCGCGCACGATCACGTCGAATTCGTCGCTCGATGCCGTGGAGGCTCCCCGGACATAGCCGAAGCGCCCCACCGCCATCTCGGGCCGGTTGTGGAAGGCCAGCGCGATGGCGGCACCATCGGCAGCGCCGTCCGCGACCATCGCGGCGGCGCCGCTCTCCACCGTTTCCTCCGCCGGCTGGAACACCAGCCTGACGCTGCCGCGCAGCTTGGGAGCTATGGCCTGCAGGACCGAGCCGACACCGAGCAGCGTGGCGGTGTGAATGTCATGGCCGCAGGCATGCATCTTCCCGGGGATGGTGCTGGCGAAGGGCAGCCCCGTCAGCTCCTCCATCGGCAGCGCATCCATGTCGGCACGGATCAGCAGGCAGGGGCCCGGAGCGCCGCCTGCGATCTCGGCCACCACGCCGGTGCGCCCGACGCCGCGCCGCGGCGAGAGCCCGATCCGCTCCAGCTCCTGCGCGACGATTTCCGCGGTCCTGACGGTCTCGAACCCGATTTCCGGATGGGCATGGATGTCGCGGCGGATGGCGATCAATTGCGGTTCGATCGCCGCGACATGGCGCTCGATGTCGAGAGTGGGGTCGTTCGGGCGGTCGGGAGACATAAGAAGCTCTGACGGACGGTAAGCGGCGCCGGAACCTCGCACAGATCCTTAGCCGTCGCAATCGGACCGAGGATCGACAATCGACAATAGCTTACTAAAATGCGGGCCCGTTTCAGAATGTTGTTCTCATGCACGCCGCGACCATCCTGGCCCAGCTCGATCATGTCACCGATCCCTCAACTGGCGGGCTGGTGCCGTCGATCCATCCGGGCGTGACCCATGCCCGGCCGGGCAGCGCGATCGCGGCGGGTTACGCCCGCTCGGGCAACAGCGGCGCCGCGCTCGTCGAGAGCATTCTGTGCCAGTTGGAGAAGGGTGCGGCGGCGGCGGCCTTCGGCGCCGGCGCGGCTGCGGCGCAGGCCGTGCTGGCGAGCTTGCAGCCCGGCGACCGGGTGCTGGTAGACACAGGCCTCTACTACGAGTTCGGACGGATGATCTGGGCCTTCGCCGAACGCTTCGGCCTGGACATGGTGCGGGTCGATCTATGCGATCTGGAGGGCGTCGCCCGCAGCATGAGCGCCGCGGTCACGCGACTCGTTTGGGCCGAATGCCCGAGCAACCCGCTCTGGCGCGTGCCGGATCTCGCCGCCTTGGCGGCGCTCGCTCATCGGCACGGTGCGCGTCTGCTGGTCGATGCGACGGCGGCCACGCCGGTCCATTGCCGGCCGCTGACGCTGGGCGCCGATCTCGTGCTGCACTCGGCGACGAAATATCTCAACGGCCATGGCGATGTGGTCGCCGGCGTGCTCGTTGCGGCGGCAGAAGATGCGTGGTGGCGGGAAATGCTGACCGCGCGCGAGATGCATGGCAGCATCCTGCCGCCCTTCGAGGCCTGGCTCCTGCTGCGTGGCATGCGCTCCCTGGCGCTGAGGATGGAGCGCGTGTCGGCAACCGCGCAGACGCTCGCCGGCTGGCTTGCCCAGCATCCGCGCGTCGGCAAGGTGCATTATCCGGGGTTGCCGCAGCATCCGCAGCACGAACTGGCCGGCCGACAATTCCGGGACGGCTTCGGCGGCATGCTCTCCTTCGAACTCGGCGACGCGGCAGAGGCCATCGATCTCTGTGCCCGGGCGCGGATCTTCCGCCGCTCGACCTCGCTTGGATCGCCCGAGAGCCTGATCGAACACAGGCGCAGCACCGAAGGGGAGCAGTCCGATTGTCCTCCCGGTTTGGTGCGGCTCTCGGTCGGGCTGGAGCATCCCGACGACCTTCTGGCCGATTTGGCCGAAATGCTCTGTCCGGCGGGGCCCTAGCAGAGTTTCCGGAGCAGCGAATGGCGGACAGTGCCCGGCGCTTGCCGTCGCCGTTTGCTTCCTGTCCGGACGCTCACCTTCACGCGACGATGTCGGGCAGCAGGAACGGGCCGCCTTTGACCGATACGAAGACGGTGCTGCCGAGCTGTGGCTGCTCGGTGCTCGAAACATGGGCCGTGAAGCGTGCTTCGGCGCCATCATGCTTTGTCCGCAGCGTCACCGCATATTGCCCGCCCCGGAAGGCGACGTCCTCGACGATCGCCTCCAGGCCAGGCCCCACCGATGACAGTTGGAACTGCTCCGGCCTGAGCATGATGGTGCCATGTCCGCGGCGGCGGCCGGTCTCGGCCTCGAACTCGCCCAGCCCGCAGGAGACGATCCCCTCCGCGATGTCGGCCTTGAACAGGGCGGCATTGCCAAGGAACAGAGCCGTTTCGACATCGGCAGGCCGCCAGTAAAGCTCGGCTGGCCGGCCCGTCTGCACCAGTCGCCCCTCCCGCATCACCGCGAGTTGATCGGCGAAGGACAGCGCCTCGCCCTGATCGTGGGTGACCAGAATGGTGGTGATGCCGGCCTTGGCCAGCACGCGCGCGACAGCTTGCCGGACACTCTCGCGCAGCCCGGTATCGAGCGCCGAGAACGGCTCGTCGAGCAGCATCAGGGCCGGCTTGCGGGCGAGCGCGCGGGCCAGCGCGACGCGCTGCTGCTGCCCTCCGGAGAGCTCGTGCGGTCTGCGGGTCAGCATCGCGGCATCGAGCTCGACGAGCTCCATCAGCTCGCGCAGGCGGGCAGCGCGGTCCGGCTCGTTTCGCGGGATGCCGAAACCGAGATTGCCGGCGACGTCGAGATGCGGGAACAGCGCCCCGTCCTGGGCGACATAGCCGATCCGGCGTCGATGCGCGGGGGCGATCGCCAACCCGTCGGCCAACACCTGCCCGTCGAGCGTCACCGTTCCCGAGTCGGGAGCTTCGAAGCCGGCGATGACGCGCAGCAGCGTCGTCTTTCCCGAGCCGGACGGCCCGACGATGGCAACGCGGCTGCCCGCCTCCACGGCAAGGGATACGCGATCCAGCGCCGCTGTCGCGCCATAGCGCTTCGAGACGTCCGAAATGACGAGCTGAGTCATGCGCCGAGCGATCTGCGGGCCTGAGCGTGCAGCAGCGCGGTCATCGGCAACGAGAGAAGGATCATCAGCACGGCATAGGGCGCGGCCTTCGCATAGTCGAGCTCGCTGGTGAGCGCCCAGAACTCGGTGGCCAGCGTCCGCGTGCCGTTGGGGGCGAGCAGCAATGTCGCGGTCAGCTCTGTCGCCACGCCCATCGCGACAAGCGCCATCGCGGCGGCGACGCCGGGCGCGGCGAGCGGCAGCGTGACGGCAAGAAGCGCACGGGCCGGGCTGCGGCCGAGCGCCGCCGCGGCACGTTCCAGCTCGACCGGGACCTGCGCGATGCCGGCCCGCAGCCCGACGAGCGCGCGCGGCAGAAACATCAGCACATAGGCGAAGATCACGGTCGCCACCGTCTGGTAGAGCGGCAAGGCGACGCGCACCGTCACGGTGACGAGAGCGAGCGCGATCACGACGCCCGGGAGCGCGCCGAGATAGCTGTGGCAGCTTTCCAGGAAGCGGGTTGCCCGGCCGGGCGCGCGCACCGACAGCCACGCCATCGGCAACGCTACCGCCGCAGTGGCCAGGGCGCCGGCAGCCGCATAGCCCAGCGTTTCCGCCAGGGACGCGGCCAGCGCACCCTGCCGCCAGACATCGTCTCCCGAGGCCAGGAGCCAATGCGTGAGCGTCAGCGCGGGCACGCCGAGGCTGAGAACTGCGAAGGCGAACGGCAGTGCAAGCGCCGGCAGCCGCCAGTTTCCCAGGCGCTGGCGCGGGGCAGGGCGGGGCGCGCCCGAGCCGAGCCGGGCATAGCGTGCGCTACCCCGCAGCAGCCATTCGAGTGCGATGAGCCCGAAGCAGCTCAGCACCAGCACGCCGGCGAGCATGTTCGCCGCCGGGCCGTTATAGCTCGACTGGAACTGATCGATGATCGCGGTGGTGAAGGTGTCGAAGCGGATCATCGCGTAGAGGCCGTATTCGGCGAGCAGGTGCAGCCCGACCAGCAGGCTGCCGCCGCAGATCGCAAGCCGCAGCTGCGGCAGGACCACCCGCGAGAACACGCGCAGCGGAGTCTGCCCGAGCGAAGCGGCGACATGTTCGAGCTCGGGGTCGAGCCGGCGGATCTGCGCGGCGACGGGCAGATAGAGGAAAGGCAGATAGGCGAGGACCGAAACCAGCACCGCGGCCGGCAGCCCGTGGAAGCGCGGCAGGAGGCTGACCCAGGCATAGGACTGGACGAAGGCGGGCACGGCGAGCGGCGCGACCGAGCAGCGTGTTGACGAGCAATTCGCCGACGCGCGGCCGCCAGATCAGCGAGAACGCGGTCTGCCAACCCGTCTCGATCGCGATCCAGGCGATGAATCCCAGCGGCAGCAGGGCGCAGAGGGAGACGCCCCCGGCGAGCAGGAGCATGGCCCGGCTCGCGAGATTGCGTTGCCGCCTGAGCGGCAAATCCGGCAGGGCCGGCATCGCGATGGAAAGTGAAACGGTCATGGGAAAAATGCGCGTGCGGGGCCTCTCGCACGCGCCATGAGCCGACGCAACCGGGTCAGAGCAGGCCGGCGGCGGTCATCAGCTCGGTGACCTTCTTGCTGTCGAGTTGCGAGGGCTCGACCTTCGGTGCGTCGAGCTTGGCGATCGGCTCCAGCTTCGGGTTCGAAGCCTCACCGTTGCCGATGGCGTATTCGAACGAGTCGCCCTCGCGCAGGACGGCCTGGCCATGCTTGCCGCTCATCCACTTCACGAAGGTTTCCGCCTCCTTCTTGTGCTTGCTGGATTCGAGCACGCCTGCGCCCGAGGTGCTCAGGAAGGCGCCGGGATCCTGCCCGCGGAAATAGTGCAGCGCGACGTTGTTGCTGTTCTCGGCCGTCTTCGCCTGGTCGCCGAAGTAGTAGTAGTGATAGATCACTGCGCCTTCGACCTCGCCGGCATTGACCGCTTTCATGGCGACGCTGTTGCCGCGATAGGCGCTGGAGTTATCCTTCATCGCCTTGAGCCAGTCGGCCGTGACCTTCTCGCCCTTGAGGACGAGGAGCGCGCCGACGATCGCCTGGAAGTCGGCGCCCGACGGCGAGGCGGCCCAGCGCCCCTTCCACTTGGGGTCGGCGAGGTCCAGCATCGACTTCGGAAGATCGGCCTCCTTCAGCTTGCGCTTGTCATAGGCGAAGACGGTGCTGCGCGCCGCGACACCCATCCAGCGCCCGCTCGCGGGACGGAACTGGGCCGGAACCTGATCGAGAATGTCCTTGGGCAGGGTCTCGAACAGCCCGGCCTTCTCGACCAGCACCATGGCCGGAGAATTCTCGGTGACGAAGACGTCGGCCGGGGAAGACGCGCCTTCCTGGACGATCTGGTTGGCGAGCTCGGTGTCCGACCCCTTGCGGATCGTCACCTTGATGCCGGTCTCCTTGGTGAAGTCGTCGGCCCAGGCCTGGGTCAGGCTGGCATGCTGCGCGTTGTAGACCGTGATGCCGTCCTCGGCGCGCACCGTGGCCGCCGCGGCGAGCGAGATGGCGAGCACGCCGACCCGAAGAGCAAGAAACGAGTATGACGTCATGCGGCCTTCTCCTGCCGATGCAGATCAAGAGGTGAGGCCGGCGTTAGATTCTCATGCGCCAAAACTGTCAATTATTATCGTCTAGTTTATAATTATTACAAATAATGGCTCTTTGCCGAATGGTTGAAAGCCAGGGGCTCGCCCGATCCCACCCGAGAGGAATCGAAGCTGGAAGCCCTGCTTCAGGAGGATGCTCTCCCGAGAGAGCCATCTGATCGAGCGGTTCTGCACAAGGCCGAAGCACCTCCGCCGCGATAGCAGGGCAGGGCGCTTATCCCTCCGGATTCGACCGGAATTCGGATCCGGACCGGAGGCCGGTGCGGATCTGGCTTGCTGCAACTGCAGGTTGAGATGTGGCCGCTCCGGCTCGTTCGGCGCAGTGACTTGCCCCGCTGTCGTTGCCATCTCGGAGAGCGCGGGCCTTCTGGTCGGCGAGAAATCCTGCATAGCGGCAGGGATGAACGCTCATTCCGCGGGCCGGTTCGCGCGATAACGCCCCTGGACGATCAGATGCGCCAGCGCGGTCAGCAGGATCGTCGCCGTCATCAGGATGAAGGAGATCGCGCCGCCGAAGGGCCAATTGTTCTGCTGGGCAAACTGCCCGTAGACCAGCGGGCCCATCATCTGGAATTTCGGGCCGCCGAGCAGGACCGGCGTGGCATAGGCGTTCATCGCCAGGATGAAGGTCAGGATCGTGCCGGCCAGCACGCCCGGCAACGCCAGGGGCCAGAGCACCCGGCGAAACATCGCGCCGGGGCCTGCGCCGAGGCTGAACGCCGCTTCCTCGACATTGCGCGGAATGCCCTCGATCACGCTCTGCAGCGACAGCACCATGAAGGGCAGGTTGACCGCTACGATGCCGATCAGCACCGCCGTCTCGGTGAACATGATCTCGAGCGGCTGGTCGATCAGGCCCATTCCCATCAGCGAGGCGTTGAGCGCGCCGCGGCTGCCGAAAGCGGTCATCCAGCCGGCGGCACGCACCGCATTGCCGACGAAGAGCGGCAGCACCACCGCGATGACCATCAGGTTCTTGAAGCGGCTTTGGGTGCGGGCCAGCACATAGGCCAGCGGAAATCCCATCACCAGGCAGGCGAGCGTGCAGATCACCGCGACGCGCACGGTGCGGGCCAGCACGTTGAGGTAATAGGCGTCGGTGAAGAACTTGACGTAGTTCTCGATCACCAGCGCATCGACCATGAACTGGCCGGGCACGAATTTGTTGAGCGAATAGCGGAACAGGATCGTGAGCGGGCCGATCAGCGCGACGGCCACGAAAAGCGTCGCCGGCAGGACGAGCAGGCCTGCGAGGTTCCTGCGGGCACCGGCGACGGCTTCGGGGGCGGAAGTCATCGGCTTCGCCCCCGAGTCAGGCAGCCGCAATGATCGAGCGGACAAGCCATGTCAGGCCTTGAAGACCTTGTCCCACCACTCCTTCATCGCGGAATCGTTCTTGGCGAGGAAGGCGTAGTCGAGGTCCCGCAGGCGCTTCTCCTCCTCGGGCGTAAAGCCGATGCGCTTCTGCAGGGCCGGATCGACGGTGAGTCCGGAGACCGTGCCGTTATAGCCCATGTCGACGGCAAAGGCCTCCTGCGGCGGCTTGGCGAGCATGGCATCCATATAAGCGTAGGCGTTCTCCTTGTTCGGCGCGTTCTTGGCGATGACGAAGCCGGAGACATAGATCGGGATACCCTCGACCGGCGAAACCGCCTCGCAGGGGATGCCGGCATTCTGCCACTGCACCACGCGTGCCTTCCAGATCGCGCTGATGCCGACCTCCTCGTTCTTCATCGCCTGGGCGAAGGCCTCGTTGGTCGGATAGACGCGCCCGCCGGCCTTCTTCACGGCCATCAGGACCTCCTTGGCCTTGTCGAGGTCGTTCATGTCCTTGCCGCCGGTCGCGGCCAGCGAAGCGGCGATGAAGATCGACTGGTACTGGATGTCGATGAAGCCGATCTTCGAACCCCATTTCGGGTCGAGCCAATCCTTGAAGCCGGTGGGGGCCGGAGAAATCAGCTTGGGATTGTAGATGACGACGTTGCCGGAGTAGATCTGCCCGATGCCGTAGGGATATTTCATCGAGGGCAGCAGGTTCTTCGCGTTCGGCAGCTTGGAATAGTCGAGTGCCTCGGTGACCCCGGCCTCGCTCATCTCGAACATGTTGGCGGCCGAAAAGCCCTGGATGTCGACCGTGCCGCGCGGCAGGCGCTTCTCCGCGACCATCTTGGCCCGGCGCGGCGCGTCGCCGGCCTGGTCCTGGATCACCTCGATGCCCTTGGCCTTGAGGATTGGGTCCTCGATGTTCTTGGTCAGCAGCCGGGCATAGTCGCCGCCCCAGGTGCCGACGACCACGCGCCCGCCCGATTGCGCCAGAGCCGGCGTGCCGGCCGCGGCGGCGAGCGCGACAACGCCCGCGCCCTTCAGAAGTTCGCGCCTGTCGAATGCGGTCATGGTCCTATCCCCTTCTTTTTGAACCCCGAACGAAGCTCATGCCTCGCGCGGATAAACGAGCCCGGCATCTTCGGCCCAGCCTATCGTGATCGTGTCGCCCGGTCGCGGCTCGGACAGGCCCGGTCGGTTCGGAATCTGCAGCAGCATGCGCTCCTGCCCGTCGAGCGCGACCTGCACGTCGAGCTGCGCGCCGAGATAGGAGGCATGCACGATCTGCGTCGCGAAGCGGTTGGGCAACCCGTCCGCCTCGCTGCCGATCGCAATGCGCTCGGGCCGCAGCGCCAGCGTGGCCGGCCCGCTTGTGCCCGCGGCGGCGCAGGCGATCTCGCGCCCGCCTGCCGTGCGGAAACGGCCCGGCGCCGTCACCTCGCCGTCGAGAAAGGCGCTGCGGCCGATGAAGCCTGCGACGAAGCGGTCGGCCGGCTTCTCGTAGAGCTCGCGCTGCGTGCCGATCTGGCGGACCTTGCCGCGGTCCATCACCACGAGGCGATCGGCCATGGTCAGCGCCTCCTCCTGGTCATGCGTCACCATGATCGTGGTGAGGCCGAGCTTGCGCTGCARKTCGCGGATCTCGACSCGSACYTCCWGCCGSAGYTTCGCRTCGAGATTGGAGAGMGGCTCGTCGAGCAGCAGCACSTSSGGYTSCATSGCRAGCGCGCGSGCSAGCGCCACGCGCTGCTGCTGSCCSCCSGASAGCTGGCGCGGRTARCGCTCGTCGAAGCCGCTGAGCTGAACCAGCCGCAATGCCTCCGCGACGCGCGGGCCGCGTTCGGCAGCCGGCACCTTGTGCATCTCCAGCCCGAAGGCGACGTTCTGCGCCACGCTCATATGCGGAAAGAGCGCGTAGCTCTGGAAGACGAGGCCGCAATGCCGCTTCCAGGGCGGAAGATTCGTGACGTCGCGCTCGCCGATGGTGATCKKSCCGGCGCTCGGCGGMAYGAAGCCCGCGACCATGCGCAAGGTCGTGGTCTTGCCGCAGCCGGACGGTCCGAGCAGGACGAGGAATTCGCCGTCGGCGACCGCGATGTCGACATTGTCGACGACCGTCAGCTCGCCATAGCGCTTCTTGAGATGCGAGATCGAGAGGCGTGCCATTACAGAAGATCTGCCATCCGTTCACACCACCCGGCTCAGTTTGACATAGCGGTCGGTCACGAGCATCGCCGTGCCGATCAGGACGATCTGGATCAGCGAGGCGGCCGCCACGGTCGGATCGATCTTCCATTCGAGATATTGCAGGATCGCGATCGGCAGCGTCGTGCGGCCTGGCCCGACCAGGAAC
>NZ_JBFRDQ010000127.1:0-12076 GCF_052113865.1 Allobosea sp. TAB14
GCGCCATGGCGTCGGCGCCGCGCGGCGCGACCAGGATGGCTTTCCGGCCTGCCGCTGCCAGGCCCTCGTCGAGGGCCGAGACGACGTTGCGCGCATAGCGCTGCACGCCGGTCATGGCCTGCGACAGGAAGCGGCCGTTCACCGCGAAGGTCTCGGTCATATCCTCGCTCCGGTGGCCAAGGGGACAGGCCCGGGAATGCGGGAGGTTCGCGGCCTGATCGCGGCCGCGAGCGCAGCCAGCATGCAGAAGAAGAAGCCCTGATCGATGACCGGGCCGACGAGCAGGTCGCCGACCAGCAGGCCGACATAGCCATTGCGCGTGGCGACGGCGATGTCCGCCTCCAGGCTGCCCGGCCGGCCGCGCGGGCGCAGGAAGCATTCGAAGACGAAGACCGCATAGAAGAGGGCGCCGGGAACCCCGACGCTCGCGAGCAGCGCGACGGCAAAGCTCGAGGCGCGCGCGGTTCCCACCCCAACGCCGAGCCCCCAGCTGTCGAGGAAGTTCTGGAATGAGATGACGTTCCAGGAGCTGCGTTCGACCCCGGAATCGGAACTCGCCTTGTTGAGCACGACGAGGTCGACATAGCCGTAGATTTTCGCCACCGCGTCGGGATCGAGCAGGAGAAGCAGGACGACCGCCAGCCCGACGACCGGCGCACCGAGTGCGAAGATGGCTGTCAGCCGCACCCCATTGCCCAGCACGAGCCGGGCGATGGCGAAGGCATAGAGCAGGAGGAGCATCACCGGCGCGCCGACCAATCCGGTCGAGGACGTYGACAGCACGATCAGGACGAGCGAGAGCCCGGCGAGGATGCCGGTGAGCCGCGGGCGCACGCCGCAGAGCCACAAGGTGCCGGTGAAGCCGAGGACGCCGAGCGTCGAGCGCGCGAAGACCGAAGCCTCCGTATACGAGCCGACGATCCGCTTCATCCCGGCGATCTCTGAGTCGGTGTGCAGCGTGTAGCGGGCATTGCGGATGAAGCCGAGCAGCTCCTGCGTGCCGGTGGAGTAGGTCGCGATGTCGAGGATGGCGAAGACGGTGTTGGCGATGCAGCAGGCGAGCAGCCCGTTGAAGACGGCCGRGAAGCCCTCGCGCGTCGCGGCAATGGCGGTCAGCGTGATCAGGCAGAGCAGGGTGGTCGAAAGATAGAGGCTCTGCGTGACATTGCTCGAGACCGGCGCCAGCGGCACCGTCGAGCCGGTATCGTCGAAGGCCGTGGTCCCAAGCGGGATGATCTCGGTGATGCCCGCGAACACGCGCGGCATCAGGAAGGCGCTGGCGACGCCATAGACGACGAGGCAGGTGAACCAGAATGCGGGCTCGTCCGGATGCAGGGTCCGAATGGCGGCCGCGGCCTCGCGGCGGCGGCTCAGCACGCCGCAGACCAGGAAAACCAGCATCACATGCCCGGGTTGGATGTTGGCGGCGCCGATCAGCATGGCCGCGGCCGCACCGAGGACCGCCATGATCGCGAGCCCATGGACGAGCGCGCCCGTGCCGAGCATCAGGCAGACCAGGCCGATCAGGATCGTCAGCACGCCGATCGGCTCGATGCTCATCGCAGCCGAGCCTTCCGCGATGGCGACGGCCCGCCTCCAGCCTGATCGTGCCCGCACGCCATGGTCATTCGGCCAGCACCATCAGCGAGTAGCCGCCCAGCACCCGGACCGCCAGGTCCGGATTGAGCGAGAAGCAGAGCCGGCGCGGCAGGCGCATCAGCCGGCTGCTCAGCGCCTGGTTGGGCAGCTCCAGCCGACTCGCGGTGTAGGCGTGATCGATGACCCGGTAGCCGCAATCCGCCAGGGTCGCGAGTGCCGTCTCCTTGAAGAAATAATGCAGGTGGCCGACATTCTCGCGCAGCTTGGTGATCGGCCAGCCGCGCAGCAGTGACTGGACGGAAAGATCGAGCGGGATGTGGAAGACCTTGTAGCGGCCCTTGCCGCGCAGCGCCTTGATGAAGGCGATGTAGTCCTCGACATGCTCGATCACGTCGGCGATGACGAGCAGGTCATAGTCCGACGGGCCCTCGGTCGTGAAATCGCCGAGCGAGAACGTGACCGTGTCGGTCTCCTTGTACTTGGCGCGCTGATAGGCGTGCGGCGAGATCTCGTAGCCATGGAAGCGCGCCGCCGGAAAGGCCTTCGCCAGGTTGAACAGGATCTCGCCGGTGCCGCAGCCGACCTCGCAGGCCTTGTCGAAGACGATCGCGTTCTTGCGCAGGATGGCCTCGACCTGCCGCGCCTTCCAGGGCGAATCCTCCTCATGCCAGGTCGGGTTCAAATCGGCATAGACTTCGCTCTGGTAGATCGTCTGCATCAGGTTCTTCCTCGATATCGCAAAGGGCCGGCCTCGTTCAGGCCAGGCTCTGGACCAGGGCCGGGCGTGGCTGAGCCGGCGGCATGGCCATCGAGAACGTCCCGGCGAGCGGCTTGAGCAGCTGGTTGATGTGGAGGGCCATCTGCTTCTCGAAGACGGCGGTCGAGAAATTGCGGGCATAGGCCGCGATCTCGCGCGGCTGCCAGGTGATCGCCCTGGCCCGCTCCTCGGCGGCGATGAGCGCATCGACGCTCTGCTCGTCGAAGAAGACGCCGCTCATGCCGTCGATCACGGTCTCGGTCGCACCGCCGCGGCGGAACGCGATCACCGGCCGTCCGCTCGCCATGGCCTCGACGGGCACGATCCCGAAATCCTCCTCGCCCGGGAAGATCAGGGCGCGGCAGCGCGAGTAATGATGGCGCAGGGCGCTGAAGGGCTGCGGCCCGAGCACCTGGACGTTCGGCTTGGCGATCCGGCGCAACTCGGCGAGCATTTCGCCCCCGCCGATCACGACCAGGCGTCGGCCGGTGCGATTGAAGGCTTCGACGGCGAGCTCGGGCCGTTTGTAGCCGACGAGCTCGCCGACCATCAGGCAGTAATCCTCGACGAGATCGTTCGGCAGCACCTCGAAAGCGTCGACATCGACCGGCGGATGGATCACCGTCGAGGCGCGGCGATAATAGCGGTGCAGCCGCGTGGCGACCGTCTCGGAGTTGGCGACGAAGTGATCGACGCGATTGGCCGTGACGCTGTCCCAGTTGCGGATGTAATGGGCCAAGGCCGGCATCATCAGGCGCGTGATCGGCCCGGCACGTTCCCTGTATTCGTGGAACATGTTCCAGATATAGCGCATCGGCGAATGGCAATAGCAGATGTGCATCGCGCCGGGCGGCGGCACGATCCCCTTGGCCGGTCCGGACTCGCTGGAGATGACCAGGTCATAGCCGCGCAAGTCGAGCTGTTCGAGCGCCAGCGGCATCAGCGGCAGATAGCGCTGGTAGAACTTCGCAGCGCGCGGCAGCCTGCCGACGAAACTCGTCGTGACCTTGTGGCGGCGGATCTCGTCGGAGACCGCGTCGGGCACATAGACATGGGTGAAGACATCCGCGTCGGGATACATCCGGCACAGCGCCTCGATGACCTTCTCGCCGCCGCGCATGCCGACGAGCCAGTAGTGGACGATCGCTATTTTCATGGGCCGAGGAACTCCATGGAACTCTCGTGGTCCGGGCGTGGCACGTCCGGCACCGTCGTCCTGCGGCTGCCTTATCGGCTGCCGCGCTGCATCAGCACCGCCGGCACTGTCTTCACCAGGATCTTGGCGTCGAGCAGGAGGTGCCATTCCGAGGCGTACTGGCTGTCGAGCGAGACGCGGGTGGCATAGGAGCAATCGCTGCGGCCGCTGATCTGCCAGAGGCCTGTCAGCCCGGGCGGAACCGAGAAACAGTGGCTGAAGGCTTCGCCATAGCGTTCGCGCTCGGCTGCCACGATCGGGCGCGGCCCGACGAAGCTCRTCTCGCCGGCTATGATGTTGAAGAGCTGCGGCAGCTCGTCCAGGCTCGAGCGACGGAGGAAGGCGCCGACCGGTGTAATCCGTGGGTCGTATGTGAGTTTCTGGCTTTCGGCCCATTCCTGCGCGGCGACCGGATCGGAGGCCAGCAGATGCTGCAGCGCCTCATCGGCATTGATGGCCATGGTGCGGAACTTCAAGCAGCGGAAACCCTTACCGCTGCGGCCGATCCTCGGCTGCTTGAAGAGGGCCGGGCCGCCGTCGCCCGCCCGGATCAAGGCGGCGATGAGCAGCATCAGCGGCGCAAGCAGGAGAACGAGAGCAACACCTGCCGCAATGTCGATGGCTCTTTTTACTATGCTCCGCATCGAGCTGTATTCGCTTCGCGATGCACGCATGTGCAAAGCTAAGGACGCCGGCAAATTTTGCGAGTCCGGAAAGCGGCTCATTGCAGCACCCTACTCATAATCTGCATATTAACAGATTATTAACGAGCATCGAATACATCGCAATAGGATTTTGTGCGTTGCAGCATATTTGCTCAGGCCGATTGCGGGCTGGCTACAAACTGAACGTTGTCAGTAAAATGCCTGACAGATTTGATGCAATTCCGCCGCTTTCTGCGCCAACGGCGAGCCGGCCGTCATGGCATGCGAGCCTTCGCCGGGCGGCGGTGACGCAGCTGGAAGGCAGCGCCATCGATGTCGGGTTCGCTCGACGGCAGTTTAAATTCTTTAGTCGTGGGACTGAAACCATCCCTGGGTAATCGCGTATTGCACGATCTGCTGGCGGCTCTCGATGCTCAGCTTGCTGCTGGCGCGCGCCTTGTAGGTTTCCGCCGATTTCTTGGTGATCCCGATCCGCGCAGCCGCCTCGCGAATACTGAATCCGAGAGCGATCAGGCGGAGGATTTCTTTCTCCCTCTCGGTCAGGACCGAGCCGCGCCGCGTTCCCCCGACCGTCAGAATGGAGTGGGGGGAATCGAGGAAGGAGCCGCCGCGGAGGACCGTGGCGATCGCCTTGCACACGACTGAAACGGGCGACTGCTTGAGGACGTAGCCGCGCACGCCGAAAGCGAGCAGGCGGTGGGCGCGGGCATTGTCGAGTTCCTCGGCCACGACGAGGATCCGCTGCGATGGCAGATCGTTCAGCAGGCTTTCGACGACTGAAATCCCGTTGAAATCATCGCCGACGACCGCGACGTCTGGAGCTGCCTTCTCGATGACTTTCGCGAGGTCGGCGGAGGAATGGGCCTCGCCGACAACAGCGATGTTCGGTTGCTCGGCCAGGCAGAACCGCAGTCCCGCCAGGAAGATCGGGTGTTCGTCTGCGAGGAAAATGCGAGCGGGGCGCTCGGATGACAGCATAGGCTTGCCTCCGCATGGACGGGAGCCTGGTTGAGCCGATCGCAAATCGGCTCGGATGTGCCAGCGATAGCTACAGCATTTCCACGTTTCTCCGAATCGTGGGAATGCTCCATCTCTTTGTTTTATCGCATTTTCTTCACGCGAACCGGTGTCCACTTCGCTCGAAAATGCTCTAGTTCTGCGCCCCGGCCGGTCCGGCAGGGGGCAGCGCCGAGATGATCGATTGCAACGAGGCTCGCTCGACCCTGACGATATCCCCGGGCAGGATTGGCGAGGTCTCCTCGACCGCGATCTCGTTGACCGTGTCGCCCTGGCGCCTCTGGACGCTGAAGCGCATGCGGGCGAGCTGCTTTTCCTGCTGGCTCTGCAGCCTTGGCGCGAGCGCGGTCGATTCATGGATGAGCGCGCGCAGCGACGCGATCCGGTCTTCCGACTGCTTGAGCGAGAGCTGGGTCTCGCGCAACTCGCGCCCGATATCGATCTCGCGCTGGTTCTGCACATCGGCGCGCATGCGGTCGATGCGGCTGATCTCCTGTTTCGCACGCGCCGTCGCCAGCATCAGATCGAGGCCCTGGCTCTCGGATTGCGCCAGGTTTTGCTCGACCGCGAGCTGGCGCGGACTCACGGCCAGCCCTTTGCTCATCAAGCTGTTGATATTGTCGAGTTCGCGGCGGATCAGATCCTGCTGGCGCTGCTGGGTCACCGCCTTGGCGCCGAGCGTACGCAGCTCCTCCTCGATCAGGCCGCGCGATTGCTGCAGGAGGTCGAGTTGCGAGCGAACGGCATTGCGACGCGAGGCGAACAATGCGCTCTCCTCACGCATCGCCTGGGCGGCTCCCTCATCGAGGTTCCCGCGCACATCCTCGGAGAACGTGATCGCTTCTGCCTGTCGCGTTTCGGCCAGCAACCTGTCGCGACGCATCTGCAGGGCCAGCAACTGCGTCTGCTGGACGCGAATCTCGCCCTCGGCGACGATCGTCTCGCGCTCGAAACGGCCCAGCGCCAGCTCCATGCGCTGGAACCCGCCTGCGATCGCGACCGCCTGCAAGGTGGTCATCGTCGGCCGGAAGGCATATTCGCCGGGTTTTTCGACGGAGCCGACCACGTAGATCGGCCGATATTGCGCGATCTCGACGGCCGCTGCCGGCGCATTGACCAGCCCGGCGGTCTCCTTCAGCCGCTCCGAAATCAGCGCCGCGATCTCGGCCGGCGCCTTGCCGTCGACCGAGAAGGTGCCGACCACCGGCAGCGAGAGCATGCCGGTGGAGCTGACGGCGAACTCGCCGCTGAGAGCCGACCATTCGAAGAGCTCGCGCGAGTTCGGCCGCCATTCCGATACCTTGATCTTCAGCCGATCCTGCGCGGCGACACGGTATTCGAACTCGTTTGCGCCCGCTCGCGCGCCGTCGGCAAGGACCGTTGCCAGCGCCGCGACAAGCAGCGCAAGCATGCGGGTCGCGGCCCAGGCGCATTGCGGGGCAAGGGAGGCAGAGAGAGTGAGGTATCTCACAAAACACTCCACGGCAGACCACTCTGGCAAACCCCCAAGCAAATCCGTTGCCAGTCCCTCGAGGGCCGTTAGCGTGCCCTTAACCATGAGGGGCCAGGCTGGTGGAAATCCCACGCGCGCCCGAAGCCTTTCTCGGGACGGCGAGCAAAGCTATAGTCACTGGCCGATAGCGAGCCGCGAAAGCACGAGCGATGCTGATCGTCTTCTTCCTGGCTGCCATCGCCAGCGGTGCGCTGACCCTCTGGTTGATGTGGCCGCATGGCCTGCTTGTCGCGTTCGTCGCCACCGCCGTGGTCGCCAGTGCGATCGTCGCCGTTTGCGCCGTGCTCGTCGCCGTCCTCAGGTCGCGCAGCGCGACCGGCGATGAGCCGCGTCCGCGTGGCGTCCTCGATCTCCTCGGGCCGCGCCAGCCTCGCTGAGCGCTTGCGCCGCGGGCCTTCTGGCACATGAATTGCTGATGATCCCCGCAACAGCGGCTTGCGCGATCGCGCCTCTTGCCGCGGCCTGCCATTGCGATGGGAGAGGGGGCGATGACGTTGCCTGTCCGGTTTCGGAGTTCGGATCGAGACCGCGACACGGATCTCGACAGGCTGGGACCGCTCTACGGGCAGCTTGAGCAGGCGCTCGCCGCGATCGAGCGCGAAAGTTCCGGGTTGTCGCGCCGGCTCGACGAGGCTCGCACCCGCGCGGCAGCGCTGCTCGGCAATGAGGACGGCATCTATTTTGAGCGCGAGCCGACCGACGAGGCCAGGCTGGTCGAGGCGGAGGCGCAGATGATGGCGGCCTTCCGCCGGCTCGAACAGTTGCGGGAGCAGCAATCGATGATCGCCGCCTGGCGCACCGAGATCGACGACACCGATCTCGGGCGCATGCTGCGCAGCGGGCCCAGATCGAGCAATTGGGCCGCCCGCCTCCTGCGCTTGGTGCGGGCGCGGATGGTCGCCATCCGCCGCCTCGCCCGCTTCTTCGGCTGGGCGCTGATGCTCGTGATCGTCCATGCGACATTGTCCGGCATCGAGCAGCGGCCATCCGTCGCCTGGCTGATGCCGGATTTCGAGCGAGGCCTCGCTTTCCTCGCCGCGGCCGCCGCCTTCGCGATCGGCTATCCTCGGCAGCGCTTTCTCATCTTCGCCGCTGGCCTTGCCGCGGTGATCTCGCTCGAACTCGCCCAGAGCTGGTCGCCGACGCGGCACGGCACCATCCACGACGTCTGGATCAAGGCCGCCGGCCTTGGGCTGGGTTTTGCGCTGGTGTGGGGCGTGGAGCGGCTCAAACCAGCGGCGAGGAGCTGGTGAAGATCGCCCCGATGACACGGGCTTCGACGATCCGGCTCCCATCCGGGCGAGGATGACACCGTCCGCTACGAAAACGTTTATCGCCGGGCATGAGCGCGGCCGCCATGGGCTCAGGATGCGCCGGCTGGCGCGGCTGTCAGGCTGCCCCCGGCGACGGCTGACCGTGGCTGGGCGCGCCCATCGGCGGCGAGCAGGGCCTGTGCATGGGCATGCACGACCTTGTCGAGGCTGAAACGATCGATGTAGTCGATGCGGTATTGCGCATCGCGGCGCTGCGACACGACATGGTCGTGATAATGCACCATCGCCTCGACGAAACCGGCCATGTCGCCCAGCGGCACGAGCCGGCCGAGCCGGTTGTCGACAAGGATGTCGCTGGGTCCGAATTCGCAATCGAAGGCGATCACCGGCAGGCCGAAGCGCAGCGCCTCGCAGATGGCCAGAGACCAGCCTTCCCAGCGTGCGCCCGACAGATAGACGTCGCTGTTCGACAGCGGAATGGCCGGGCTGTCAGGATAGTGCTCGATCCTGACCCGGTCGGCGAGGCCGAGTTCGTCGATCAGGGCGCGGATCGCCGCCTCCTCCTCGCCATAGCCGACGAGCGCAAGCTCGGCACCCCTGCGCGTCTCGCAGAAGGCGGCAAAGGCGCGCAGAAGGACGTCGTAGCCCTTCTGATAGGCGAACCGACCCACCGTGACGAAGCGGATCGGACGGCCGATCGCGGGCGCCGGCATAGGCACGGGCGTATCGAAGGAGCGCACGGGATTTGGCACCCAGACATGTTCGACCTTGCTGGGATAATCGCGTCGGAAGGCGTCGAGCTGGCGCGGCGACGTCCCGAAGACGCGCGCCAGCCGCGGCAGGACCAGAAACCGCATGGCCTCGAACAGGACGGTTGCCTTGAATGAGCGCCGCTCGAGCCTGGGATTGCCGTGAAGGTAGAGGATGAAGCGGCGCCTGATGCCGAGGCAGGCGAGCCAGAACACGGCCGTCGGCTCGACCTGCGGCACCACGACGAGGTCGAACTGGCCGCCGGCAATCGTCTTCCGAACCCGCCGCAGCAAGTCCAGCCGTCCATTCGAGAAGCTGAGAAGGACGTCGTATGGCCGCGGCTGGCCGACGATCTGCTCGAAGGGCGACGTGTAGAGGACGGAGATCTCGAGATCGCCTCTGTACTCGCTCGCCAGCGCCGAGCAGATCGAATCGGTGACGCGCTCGATGCCGGCAAACGACCGCGTCGGCGGCACGATGTAGAGGACCCTGGTCTTCCCGTCCGGCATCGCGCGCTCGACCATCGCTCCGGAGCCGCCGATCGGCCCGGTACGGCTCTTGCAATGTCCGCGCCAAATGGGGCGCTTCGTCGCCGCTGGCGCGGGCCCTGCGCCATGGTGGATGCGCCGCAGGCTTTAGATTTCAGCGGAGCGGCGCATGACCGGTTCGACTCCCAGGCTCGCGGTAATCATCAACTGCTTCAACTATGCGGAATATGTCGCGCGTGCGATCCGCAGCGTGCTCGCGCAGGGCCGCGACGACTGTGAATTGATTGTCGTCGACGACGGCTCGACCGACGCCTCCTGGGACGTCATCGGCAGGACGGGAGTAACGGCCTACCGGACCGAGAACGGCGGCCAGCGCCGCGCCTGCATCTTCGGCCTCGACCGGACCACGGCGCCCTTCGTGCTGTTCCTCGATGCCGATGACGAGCTCGCCCCCGGCGCACTCGATGTGATCATCCCGCGGCTCGATCCGTCGGTCGCCAAGCTGCAATTCTGCCTCAGCCGCATCGACCGCGACGGCAACAGGCTGGGCTCGGCCGTTCCCGAGCCCGACCAGATTCGGATGACGAGCGATCTGAGCGAGCGTGTCCGCCGGACCGGCGTCTATGTCAGCCCGCCGACCTCCGGGAACGTGTTCAGGCGCGACCTCTGCGAATTGCTGCGTGACGCCGATTATGACGACGCGGTCGACGGGATCATCGTCCTCGCGGCCCCCTTCTTTGGCGAGGTCGTCTCGCTGCCACAGGAGCTCGGGCTCTATCGCGTTCACGATCGCAACATCTCCGGCGTCGGTCGAGCCATCGACGGCGCCAGGATCGAGCAGCACATGCAGCGCTTCCGAAACCTCATAGGCCATCTCAATCGGGTCATGCCGGCGGGGAGCGCGAGGCTGCAGCTCGATGCCGAACAGACCTTCTTTTACCTTGAGAAGAAGTCGGTCCTTGCGTCGATCGACCGGCGCATGGATCGCTTTCGGCAACTTCCCATGCTGATCAGGGTCATCAGCGGGGACTATTTTTCAGCGAAGCGGAAGCTCGCCCTTTCGCTGTTCCATATCCTGATCGCCTTCCTGCCGATCGGGATATCGCGCCGTCTCATTGAGTTCCGTTACCGGTCCGAGCAACGCACGCCGATCGCGCTGGCCAAGGCGCTGATCGGTAACGGAGGCGATGTTCGAACAAGGCGAAGCCGAGGGATCGTTCGAGCTCCGCGATCAGGCGGCTGACGCCAGGCTGCGTCACCCCAAGGATTTCTGCCGCCCGAGAAACCGTTCCAGCTTTCATGACAGCGGCGAACACTTCGATTTGACGGCTGTTCAAGTTGGGTTCGCCCCGCGCACCGATGCGTCGCTGCTACTGCATAGCTTCCTCAAGCGGATACTCAAAATGACGACCGGGGTGGCAAGCGCCGTAGGCCGGTCTGAGTGCGTTGCGCCATAAGCGAACAGCAAGCCTGGCGCGTCACCCGAGAACAATCATGCGGGTGCCATTGGATGGCAAACACCGACTTTCCGGGTCACGCGCTCATCGCAGCCCGAGAGATGGCAATTGACACTACCAGCCCTGTCGGTTGCCAATCACGCTCCACCGTCGCGTTCAGCGCGCTGGCAAGTCCTCCTTCGAGGCGACTGCCGAATCCGGCCCTGCCAGGCGCGGGCGGGGGACCACCTGYTTCTCGCCAAAGGATGCGTGTCCGATCATCGTCGGYGGAGACCTCAACCTCAAGCYGCCCCGTCTCGGTTGAAAGCGATCCGTGCTTGGCAGCGTTCGTCGCCAACTCGTGCAGCAGCAACGCCAGATTGGTGACTGACTTTCCGTCGACATCGCAATCATTGCCGCGAACGCTGATGCGGTCGTCCGTGGCATAGGGTTCGAGGATCGTCCGGACGAGTGTCAGCAGCCCCACATGCTGCTCGTTTTCCGGACCGAGCAATCGGTCCGACATGATCAGATCATGCGCGCGCGCTAACGAGGACAAYCTGGCTTGCACGTCCGCGATGATGTCGCCCTGGTTCGCCGACGTCTTCGCGCTGATCGCAACGATGGCCTTGGCCAGTGCGAACAGGTTCTTCACCCGATGGCGCATCTCACCCATTAGAAGCTGCTGCTGCTCCTGTGCCGCGCGCTTCTCGGTGATGTCGCGCGCAATTTTGGATGCGCCGACGATGACGCCGTTCTCGTTGCGAATGGGCGAGATGGTCAGCGAAATGTCCACTAGCGAGCCATCCTTCCGRCGGCGCTTGGTTTCGAAATGCTCCACGCGCTTGCCGCTCTGGATTWGGGCAAGGATCAACGGCTCCTCATCSAGGCGRTCCTGYGGGATCAGAATCGTGATCGACTTGCCGATGACCTCGTCGGCSGCATAGCCGAAGAGCCGTGTTGCGCCCGGATTCCAGCTCTGGATGATCCCGTTGAGATTCTTGCTGACGATAGCRTCTTCGGAACCGTCGATGATGGCCGCGAGCCAATCGCGAGGATCCGGCGCATTTGCGATGTCGGGCATCCCCTGCATCAGGTGTGCCCGGCTCGCTTCTGACCTGGGCCTATCTTCCGGGTTTCTTTCAGTTGTCGACGAAGGTGAAGTTCCAGCGCCGCATTTTTGAAGCTCGCCCAAGCCGGCCATGCGCTCAGCCTCTCTCAAACCGCCAYCTGCTTCGCAGAGTGCGTMGCCTTTGGCTCTATATCCTGTCCCCCGCGCGCGCCRAGCGCGCCACTGAGGCRCGAAGGCTGCTCCGCCGATTGGGTCTGTTCTGCTGTGGCAAGTCAAGCGATGGCGCAGCCGATGCCGCCCTCAAATGCTC
>NZ_JBFRDQ010000128.1:0-11948 GCF_052113865.1 Allobosea sp. TAB14
GCTCGGTGGGCAGGTCGGTGGCCGCGGAAACCGCGGCGATGTCGGGGGCGATCTCGCACGCATTGGCGAGTGTCTCCTCAAAGCCGGCGACATGGCGCGCGACATAGCTGCGGTCGACCAGGCCGCGCCCGGCGAGATGGACAAGCAGCCCCGCGAAGAGCGCTGCGTCGGAACCAGGCCTCAGCGCCAGCACCATGTCGGCGTCCTCCGCCGTCGCGGTGACGCGCGGATCGAGTACGACGAGGCGCGCGCCGCGCCCTTGACGATTGTCCTGCATCCGCCGGAACAGGACCGGGTGACACCAGGCCGTGTTCGAGCCGACGAGGACGATCAGGTCGGCGCCGTCGAAATCCTCATAGGCGCCGGGCACCGTGTCCGAGCCGAAGACGCGGCGCTGCGCCGCGACGGTCGAGGACATGCACAGCCGCGAATTGGTGTCGACATGGGGCGAGCCGATGAAGCCCTTCATCAGCTTGTTGGCGACGTAATAGTCCTCGGTCAGGAGCTGGCCGGAGAGGTAGAAGGCGATCGCCTCGGGCCCCTGCGCTGCGGCGATGCTCCGCAGCCCGTTGGCGACGGCGTCGAGCGCCGCGTCCCAGCCGATCCCGTCATAGCTCCCGGCGGCGTTGCGCTTCAGCGGATGCAGCACCCGGCTGCCCAGTCCCAGCGTCTCGCCGAGTGCGGAACCCTTCGAGCAGAGCCGCCCCCGATTGGCCGGGTGATCCGCATCGCCCGCGATTGCGGCTCCGCCGAGCCCGTCCGGCGTCGCCAGCACGCCGCAGCCGACCCCGCAATAGGGACAGGTCGTGCGCGTCGCGGCCGGGGCGAGGGGGGCGTCATGGCGCATCAGGCGGCTTCCCTGACGCAGTAGCTCTCGCCGAAGGGCAGGTCGGCGCGGATCGCGCTGATGTCCTGGCCCGAGCGGATCAGCCCGAGATAGAACAGCGCGCCTTGCGTGTCGCCGACGAGCACGCAGCCGGCGAGGCGTCCGTCTCGTAGCACGAATTTGCGATAGATGCCGGCGCTGGGATCGCGCAGCACGATGGTCTCGGCGCCGTCGCCGGCTTCGAACTCACCGGCGGAGAAGACGCCGACGCCGGAGACCTTGAGATTGGTCGCGAGCAGCGAGCCCTGATAGGCGCCCTCCCGCCCCGCGAGCCGGGCGGCCAGCACGCGCGCCTGTTCATAGGCCGGCTCGACCAGCCCATAGGCGAGGCCGCGATGCTCGGCGCATTCGCCGATGGCGAAGATGGCGGGATCGTCGGTGGCGAGCCCGTCATCGACCAGGATGCCGCGCCCGACGCTCAAGCCAGCAGCCCGCGCGAGGCCGGTATTCGGGCGCACGCCGATGGCGATGACCACGAGGTCGGCGGGAATCTCGGTGCCGTCGGTCAGCATGACAGCCTCGACATGGTCGCGGCCCACGAAACCTTTCGTCTCGGCGCCCAGCCGCACATCAATGCCGCGCGCGGCCATCGCTGCCGCAAGCAATCCTGCGCCCTCATGGTCGAGCTGGCGTTCCATCAGGCGGTCGACGAGATGCAGCAGCGTCACCGCACCGCCCGCTCGGGAAAGGCCATAGGCGGCTTCCAGTCCCAGCAACCCGCCGCCGATGACCACGATTCGGGCGCCGCGCTCGGCATAGGCCCGCATCGTGCCGACATCGGCGGTGTCGCGGAAGGTCGCGACGCCGGCGAGATCGCTGCCGGGGAAGGGCGGCCTGAGCGGCGTCGAGCCGGTCGCGAGCACGAGCTTGCCATAGGGCAGCGTCAGCCCGTCACTGAGGGTCACCCTCCGCGCGTCGCGGTCGATGGTCTGCGCCGGCCGGCCGTAGAAGGTCGAGATGCCGCGCGCCCGCCACCAGGGGGCCGGCTTGAGCTCGATCTCCGGCTCGCCGATCTCGCCAGCCAGCAGCGGCGAGAGCAGGACGCGGTTATAGGCGAGGCGCGGCTCGTCCCCGATCACCGCGATGGAATAGCGCCCGAGCGCGTGCTGGCTGAGCTCGTCAACCAGCCGCGTCGCAGCCATGCCATTGCCGACGATGATCAGCGGCTCGGCCATGCGTCAGGCGATCCGCTTGATCTTCAGCGCCTTGAGGTAGTCCATCGGCGCCGCAGGATCGAACTTCATGCCGTCGAAGAAGGTCTCGACGCCACGCGAATCCGAGGTCGGGGCGCCTGCGACGCCGAGCGTCTTGGCGGCCTCCAGCCAGAGATCGGAGCGATTGACCTTGTTGACCAGCGCCTTGATGTCAGTGTTCGCCTCGAACTTGCCCCAGCGGATGTTCTCGGTGACGAACCAGGTATCGAGGCTCTTCCAGGGATAGGAGACCGAGCCGCCTTCGCCCCAGAACTTCATCAGCAGGTTCGTGCCCTTGGCGACCTTGCCGCGGCCGTAATTGATGTCGCCCTTGATGCGGCCGATGATGTCCGGCACCGGAACGTTGAACCATTGGCGACGGCCGATGATCTCGGCCATCTCCTGCTTGTTCTCCATCTTCTCGCACCAGATCTGGGCTTCCATCGTGGCCAGCATGATGGCCTGCGTGGCCTTGGGATTGGCGTCGACGAAGTCGGCACGCATACCCAGCGCCTTTTCGGGATGCTTGAACCAGATCTCRCCCGTGGTGGCGGCGGTGAAGCCGATGTCCTGGTTGACGAGCTGCTCGTTCCACGGCTCGCCGACGCAGAAGCAGTCCATGGTGCCGACCTTCATGTTCGCCACCATCTGGGCCGGCGGCACGACGATGGTCGCGAGGTCGTTGTCGGGGTCAATGCCGCCGGCGGCGAGCCAATAGCGGATCCACAGGTCGTGCGTGCCGCCAGGGAAGGTCATGGCGACCTTCACCTCCTTGCCGGCCGCGCGCTTCTTGGCGAAGGCCTCCTTCAGCGGGGAGGAATCGGTTCCGACCGGCAGTTCCTTGTATTCGTTGGAGACCGACAGGCCCTGACAGTCCTCGTTCAGCCGCATCAGCGTGTACATCGGCAGCGGCTGGCTGTTCTGCATGACCTTGCCGGTGGTGTAGAGATACGGCTTGGGCGAGAGGATGTGCGCCCCATCGATGCCGTTCGCCTTGAAGCCGAGCGCCATGTTGTCGCGCGTCGCACCCCAGGAGGCCTGCTTGGCGATGTCCATATCGGGCAGGCCGTATTTGGCGAAGAGGCCCTTCTCCTTCGCGATGATCAGCGGCGAGGCGTCGGTCAGGGCGATGTAGCCGAGGCGCGTGCCCTTGACTTCGGGCCCAGTCCCTTGCGCGAAAGCGCCCGACGGCAGGGCGGCCTTCGCCGCCGCCAGCAGCGCGGCCGTGCCGGACAGTTGCAGAAAGCGGCGGCGGCTGGCACCTGCCGGCGCAAATGCGGTCATCCCGATCCTAGTCTTGGAGCTCTGCGTCATCGATCGCCTCTCGGTTGCTGAAAACCGCTTGCCCTGGAGCTGGCCCCGAACGCGAAAAACGCCGCGCGAAAAACGCCTTGCCAGGCGCATTTCGACAGCGACGTTGCTGTGTCTTCCGGATCGGGGGTGGCGCGGGCAGCGTTGGCCGCGTCACGGCAGACGTATCAAGGATCGTGCCAACCGTTCCGCCATGGGGCCGGCCTGGAATTGCAACAGTTTGCGAATGGGGATGGTGCCGGCGGCCGGCGCAATTGCCTTGCGGCATCGCACAATGGAAGCGCAAGGGCCTATTTTTTAGGCGAAACTTTGCTTGCGGAAAGAATGCCTTCAAATGAGGCGGGGAGGAAGACGCCGGCGGCGATCTCCCGCATCTGCGGCGTCGCGACGATCTGGCCGGCGCGTTCCATCCCGGCCAGGACCCAATCGGCATCGTCGAAAGCGGGCCGCAGCGCCTCCTGGTCGAAGCGGATGAAGCGCTCGATCAGCCTGGGCGGCCGTTCGGCGCCCTGGATCAGCTCGCCATGCAGGATGCGCTCGATCAGCGGGGCGGGCAGCGCGAGCCGGTCCGGGGCCGAGAGGTGATGCGCCATGCGGGCGAAGTTCTCGGGCCGGCAGGCCCAGGCGCTGGCCTTGAGGATCGCAGCGCCGAGCTTCGCAACGGCGGCCGGGCGCCTGTGCACGTCGTCGGCGCGCCAGGCCAGGACCTTGTCGTGGCAGTCGCGCCGCAGGTCGACGCTGGCATGCACCATCGCGCCGACGCCGGCCGCCACGGCCGCCGAATTCCAGGGCGCGCCGGCGCAGAAGCCGTCGATCCGTCCGCTGGCGAGGGCCTCGACGGTCTGGGGCGGCGGGACGACCTCGAAGCGGATATCCTCGCCGAGCCTGAGCCCGCCCTTCTCCAGCCATTCGCAAAGCAGGTAGATATGCATCGAGAAGCCGAAGACGGCGGCCAGCGTCAACGGCGGCAGCCCGGCGGCCTTGCGGCGCGCGACCATGGCCGCGAGGGCGCGGGCCGAGACGGCCGTATCGGCCATATCGCCCTCGGCCAGGCGCGACAATTCCTCGAAGCGCCGAACCGAGACCGTGATCGCGGCGCCGTCGCGATTGAGCGCCATCGGCACCGCCATAGGGGCCTTGACCCCGCCGATGCCCAGCGTTGCGGCAATGGCGGCCGGGCCGAGCATATGGGCGGCGTCGAACAGGCGCACATTCAGCTTGTCGCGCAGATTCGACCAGGAGACCTCCCGCACCAGTTCGAGATTGAGCCCTTCGGCCTCGGCGAAGCCCTCGTCCTTCGCCAGCACGACCAGCGCGCAATCGACCAGCGGCATGAAGCCGACACGCAGGTGCAGCGTCGTCATTTGAGCATCTCCGCGGCGGTAATGAGGGAGCGGGCGATATCGACGAGCTTGCGCTTCTCGTTCATCGCGGTCCGGCGCATCAGCGCGTAGGCCTCTTCCTCGGAGAGGCCCTTCAGCCGCATGACGATGGCCTTGGCGCGGTCGATCGTCTTGCGGTCCTCCAACTGCGAGCGGGCCTCGTCGAGCTCCTCGCGCAGCCTGCGGAAGGCATTGAAGCGGCTGATGCAGGTCTGGAGGATCGGCTGCATCCGCTCCTTCTTCAGCCCGTCGACGATATAGGCGGAGACGCCGGCCTCGACCGCGGCCTCGATCGAGGCGGAATCCGACTGGTCGACGAACATGGTGATCGGCCGGCGGATATGCCGGCTGACGAGGAACATGTCGGCCAGCGCGTCGCGGCTGGGATCCTCGAGGTCGATCACCACGACGTCGGGATCATGGGCCTCGATGGCGGCGACCAGTCCCGTCGTYGCGGCGATGCGGATCAGGTGCTGGTAGCCCGCTTCCCGCAGGCCTTCCTCGATGATGGCGGCCCTGACCTGGTTCGCGTCGACGATGAGGATGCGCAGAGTGGGCACCATGCCTTTCAGTCGTTCCCATCGAGTGATCCGGCGTCGCCCTATCAGGAATCGTGCCAGTGCGGCTGGCGTGCCGGCTTGGCTCTCGACATTGCGGCAGATCCGTCGAGAATGTTGCCGCGGCGGCTTTGGAGCAAGGTCATGTCACTGCGGGAACCCGTCCTCCATTCCGTTCCGATCGCCGATCTTCGCCCCACGCAGATGACCGTGGGCCTCCGTGAGGTCGAGGCCAAGCGCCAGAGCTGGCGGGAGCGGGAGGGAGGCCGCGCCGAGGGGTTCCTCGGCAGCCACATGATCCCGGCGATCAAGGGGCCCAAGGCGCGCCTCTATATCATCGATCACCATCATCTCGTCCGGGCCCTGCACGACGAGGGTCAGAAGCAGGTTTTCGTCAACATCGTCGCCGATGTCTCATGGCTCTCGACGGCGGCCTTCTGGGTCGTCTGCGAGCACCGGAACTGGGCTCACCCCTATGACAGCGAAGGCCGCCGCCGCAGCATCGAATTGATGCCGAAGCGCATCGAGAAGCTCGAGGACGATCCCTATCGTTCCCTTGCCGGCGAATTGCGCCGCTTCGGGGGCTTCGCCAAGGACGTCACCCCTTACTCCGAGTTCCTCTGGGCGGATTTCCTGCGCAGACGCATAGGGCGCAAGCTCGTCGATGCGGATTTCGAGAAGGCGCTCAAGAAGGCGCTGAAACTGGCCAAGGGCCAGGAAGCCAGCTACCTCGCCGGCTGGTGCGGGCCGGTCAAGGATTAGCCCGCCGCCGCTTGGGCGTTCACGCGCCGCGGCCGAACGCCAGCACCGCGTTGAGGCCGCCGAAGGCGAAGGAATTCGACAGCGCATGGCGCAGCACCGCCTGCCGCGCGCCCTCCGGGACGACGTCGAGCCCGCATTCCGCGTCGGGCTCCGAGCAATTGGCCGTCGGGGGAACGATCTGGTGGTGCAGCGCGAGCGCCGTGGCCAGCGCCTCGAACGCCCCGGCCGCGCCCAGGCAATGGCCGAGAACGCCCTTGATCGAGGAGACCGGGGGCGGCTTCCCGTTCGGAAAGACCGCGCGGATGGCCCGGCTTTCGACGACGTCGTTGATCAGCGTGCCGGTGCCATGCGCGTTGATGTAGTCGATGGCCGTCGGATTGAGCCCAGCGCTCGCCAGTGCGCGCCGCATAGCCCCTTCCGCCCCCGCTTGATCGGGGGAGGTCAGGTCGCCGGCATCGGCATTGGCCCCGAAGCCGACAAGCTCGGCATAGATGCGTGCCTTGCGGGCGATGGCATGCTCCCATTCCTCGAGGACGAGGATGGCGCTGCCTTCGCCGAGCACCAGCCCGCTGCGGTTGCGCGAGAACGGGCGGCAGGTGTCGCGCGACAGAATGCGCAGCGCGCTCCAGCCGGTCATCGTGCCGGGCGTGATCGAAGCCTCCGAGCCGCCCGTGATCGCGATGTCGCAATCCCCATGCAGGACGGCGCGATAGGCCAGGCCGATGGCATGCGTTCCCGATGCGCAGGCGCTCGCCACGGCGAAGGTGTTGCCGTGCAGGCCGAGATCCATCGAGATCTGGCTCGCCGGTGCGTTGGCCATCAGCTTCGGAATCGTGAGCGGGTGAACCGAGCGCCGCTGCTCGCGGTAAAGGCGCTGGAAGCTGTCGTCCAGCGTGGTCATGCCGCCGACGCTGACACCGACGACGACATCCGCCTGGGCGAGCGTCGCGTCGTCCGGCTCCAGCCCCGCATCGGCGACCGCTTCGCGCGCCGCCACGACGGCGAACTGGGACATCCGGTCGAGTGACCCCAACCGCTTCGCTGTGAAATGGGCGTCGGGGTCGAAGTCATGGATCTGTGCGGCGATCGGGCAGGGAAGCTCGTCCATCTGCGGCAGCACCAGCGGCCCGATGGCACTGTCCCCGGCCACGATGCGTTCCCAGGTCGTCGGCATGGTCGGCCCGGCCGGCGAAATCGCGCCGAGGCCGGTGATCGCAACGCGTCTCCGTGTCACGCCGGCGCTTTCTCGCCCAGCGCCGACTCGACGATGCGGGCGATGTCTCCGACCGTCTTCAGTTCCTTGACCCTGGGGTCGTTGGCATCAAAGGGGACGCGGATCTTGAAGCGCTCTTCGATTGCGAAGATCGTTTCGAGCACGTCGAGAGAATCGTATCCGGCCTCTTCGAGGCTGGTCTTTTCAGTGATCTCCGCGGGATCGCGGCTGATCTGTCCTGCCACGATCTCTTGCACGACCTTGAGTATGTTCATTCCCGAACCTGCGACTGCCCATGATGCTGGGGGCTAGAGGAATTCCGCGTTTTCAAGCGCCGCCGAATTGCTCTACCTCTTTGTTTTCTCGCATTTTCTTCACGCGAACCGGTGTCCGCCTCGCTTGAAAATGCGCTCGTCTGACTCGATACGGTTTCGTGGCCGATACGGGGCAAGGATCGTCGCTCGCCGAAGCAAGGGCGCCGCACCTCGCACGTCACGGGTTGCAGCGCGTAGGGCAGGTTCCGTGCCAACCGTCCTGCCGGCGCGAGCGGCGCGGGGGCTCTCCTGTTCGACCGGCTTGTCCCTTGATATCGATGGGAAATCCCGAATGGCTGCTGTGATGCGTTATCCGGAGTGATCCGTATCGCGGATGATGCTTCCGACATTCCGTGTCGGGAGCACCAAGATTTGATGGTTCCCTCGGATTCTGCGCGGCGAGGGCCGCCGCGCATCGATTTCGGGACCCGGCGCCCCTCACCGGCATTGCGGCTTGCCGGGCTCGCAAGGCGGCCGGTGCTGGGGCTGCGGACCATGGGCAGGCTGCGGTGCCCGCGGCCGGGCCATCATCTGGGCGCGTTGCTGGGCCTGCATCGCAGCTTGCTGCTGCATTTGCGCGGCCCGCTGCTGGGCGGCCTGCGCAGCACGCTGTTGCTGTTGCTGCTGAGCTTGCATCGCCCTTTGCTGAGCCGCTTGCGCCGCGCGCTGCTGCTGAAGCTGCGAGGCCTGCGCGGCGGCTCTTTGCTGAGCCTGCTGCTGGGCTTGCATGGCCCGCTGCTGTTGCTGCGCCTGTGCGGCACGCTGTTGCTGCTGCGCTTGCATCGCCCTTTGCTGGGCAGCTTGCGCCGCGCGCTGTTGCTGCGCTTGGACGGTGGCGGCCTGCTGGGCGCGTTGGCGCTCGGCCTGCTGCGCCGCCGCACGCTGCGCTGCGTCGGCCGCATTCGCCTGCGGAATCTGGGCAGGCTGGGGCGCGGTTCGCGGGGCTGTCGCAAGCGGCGGCCTGCCCGGGCGCCCCGTCTGGGGCGTCTGCGGCGGTGCGGCGAGATGCTGCGCCGGGGCCGTATTGCCGGGGGCGGCGGGCAAGGCACCCGGCGCGGGCAGAGGCTTCGCGCCGGCCGGAGCCTGCGAGGGCGCGGTCTGCGGGGCCGTCGCAACCGGCGGCGCGCCGGGGCGACCCGTCTGAGGCGTCTGCGGCGGTGTGGCGAGATGCTGCGCCGGGGCCGTGTTGCCGGGAGCGGCGGGCAAGGCACCCGGCGCCAGCAAAGGCTTTGCACCGGCGGGAGCCGCGGCCGAAGGCGCGGGGCCGCCAGCGGGTGGCTGGCCGGGACGTGGCTGGCCGATGGTGGCGGGCGAGCCCTGCGGCGCACCGGGCTGGGGCCCCGTCGCGGCCGGCGCCGCGGCGTGCGGAGGCTGCGCCTGCTGTTGCCGGGCGCGCAACAGGGCGGCGGCTGGCAGCGCGGCGGCGGTTGCCGCGATCGCGGCGGAAGCGACCGGATGCGCCTGGATCATTTGCTGGAGGCCCGAGGCGGGAGCCGGCGCCGGTCCCCCTGCCGGCGGCGCCGCTGCCGGGGCGCCGGCCGTCACCGCCGGCGGCAAGGGCGGCAAGGACTGGCCCTGCGGGCTCGTTACCACCACGCTCTGCGAGGCGGGGTTCACCACCACGGTGTTGTGGATGTTGACGTTGACGACATTGACGGGCGGCGGGACGACATAGGCCGGGCGTTCCACCCATGGCGGCACCGGATGATAGATCGGGATCGGCAGCACGAACTCGGCGACAGGCGGCGGCGGTGGCGCCAGATCGACATAGAAGACGGGCTGCGGCGGCAGGAAGACGACCGGCACCGGTGGCGGGGGCGGCAGCTCGTAGACGGGATCGGCGAAATAGACGACCGGCCGCTCGACATAGACGATCTCGTCGGGCGGGGGTGGAGGCACGTCGTAGGAGAGCGCGGCAAAAGCTGCCGGAGGCTCGTAGGCGACGGCGAAATGGGCCAGCCGGCGACGCGCGTCGCCGGCATGGGGGCCGCGCGGATAGCGCCCGAGATAGGACCAGTAGGCCTCCGGGGTGTCGGCGACGGCGCTTTCGCGCCAGACGATGGCCTCGCGCCGGGCGGCCAGGATGGCGCGCACGCGCTTCGCCAGCGGATCGCCCGGATAGGCGGCCAGGAAGTCCTGATAGCCGCGCATGGTGTCGCGGGTCAGCGCGGCGAGATAGGCGTCGCGCGCGTCGAAACCCCGGATCGGCTTGTCGCGAAGCTCGACGAAGCGGTTCTGGTCCGGCGGAGCGGCGCTGGTGCGCTCGAAGAACAGGAAAGGCACCTGCACCTTCGAGGCCTGCCAGGGCACCTCGGCGCCGCCCGTCAGTTCGCTGGTGCGCAGGCGCACGCGCTCGAACAGATCGTCGAGCGGCAGGCCGCCCTGCTTGATCATCTCCGAGAGCGCCGTGGCGTAGGCGCTGTAGTCCTTGCCTTCGGGGGCGATCGTGCCGGGCGCGGCATTGAAGGCGATCAGCGAGCCGGGGTCGGGCTGCATCAGCGCGAGGCCCCCCGCCAGCGGCTGGCCCGAGCGGGCGAACGGATTGGCGCGCGCGGCATCGAGCACGACGATCCGCGCCTTCAGCGGCAGCGTCGCCAGCGGCCTGACGAGATCGGTCAGGCGGATGGCGGCGAGCGGCACGTCGGCGTCGCGTGCGATGCGGGCATCGACGGGAACGAGATAGTTCTCGCCCTCGAACTGAAGCCCGTGGCCGGCATAGTAGACGAAGGCGACGGTATCGGGGCCCGATGCCGCTGCCTTGTCGAGGAACTCGCGCAGGGAGGAGCGCAGGGTCGCGGTGTCGAGGTCGCGGGCGCCGACCACATCGAAGCCGGCGGCCTGCAGCGTCTGCGCGATCAGGCCGGCATCGTTGGCGGGCGTCGCCAGCGCGCCGTCCGGATAGGCGCCGTTGCCGATGACCAGCGCGATTCGCTTTTCCGATGACTGCGCGTGCGCGGGCGGGCCGCCCAGCAGAGCGGCTGCGAAAAACAGGCCGCAAACGATGCGCCATAGTGACATGGGGGCCTCCCGCGAAAGATCGCCGTAAACGAGGCTGTGCCCATCAGGCTGAACGGTATTTGAATGAAACGTGGCAGCCCGGCGGCTTTTTCGGGTCGATCGGGCTCGGCCCGGAGCGATCCGGCCGGATCCGGCGCAGGCGGGCCGGCCCCGAGCCCCGCCGCAAGGGAAGGACGCCGATGTCGGCGGCCCGCGCCGCTGGATCGCTGTTCACGGAGCCGGAAACCGGGATCGTTTCGCCCTCGGATCCGGGTCTCAGCCTTCGGCATCCATCTGGTGGAGCTTCTCGACCCGGCGGCGGAAATCCGTGTCGGTCGAGAATTCGGCGGCGAGGTAGGACGAGATCAGATCGCTGGCGAGCCAGGGGCCGACGATCTTGGCGCCGATGCACATCACGTTGACGTCGTCATGCTCGACGCTCTGATGGGCGGAATGGATGTCGTGGCAGACGGCGGCGCGGATGCCCTTCATCTTGTTGGCGGCGATCGAGGCGCCGACGCCGGTGCCGCAGACCATGATGCCGCGSTCGGCCTCGCCGGACGTGACCTTGCGSGCSACCTCGCGKGCGATGTCGGGGAAATCGACCGGCTGGTCGTCGTGGGAGCCGACATCGACGACCTCGTGGCCCAGCGATGTGATGTGGTCGATGACGTGCTGCTTGAGGGACCAGCCGGCATGGTCGGAGCCGATGACGAGGCGCATGGGATATCCTGTGGTGGTTGGAGCGAAGGGCCGGCGCCCATGGCGAGCGCCGGCTCGGTAGGGATCAGCCGCGCATGTTCGCGGGCAGGTCGGTGCCGTGGAACTTCTTGTAGATCGCGTTGAGCTTGCYGTTCTTGAGGTTCTGCTCGACCCAGGCGTCGAGCTTCTCGATCAGCTTCGGCTCGCCCTTCTTCACACCGATGGCGAGGTCGAAATTGGTGATCGAGACCTTGGGCTCGAAGGGGCGCGCCGGGGCCTTGACGCCGATCTGCGAGACGATCGTCGCCGAGCTCGCGACGCAATCGGCCTGGCCGGAGACAGCCGCCGTGACCATCGTCGCATCGTCCTCGTAGCGGGCGAGCTTGAGGTCGCGCTCCTTCATGTTGGTCAGCGTCGTGTCCTGCGTGGTGCCGCGCGAGACGGCGATGGTCTTGCCCTTCAGATCGTCCCAGCTCTTGGCCTCGACCGATTTCAGGCAGCCCACCACCGATTGCAGCGCGGCATAGGGTTTTGAGAAGTCGATGACCTTGGCGCGCTCGGGCGTGACCGACAGCGTCGAGATGATGATGTCGGCCTTGTTGGTCTGGACGTTGGGGATGCGGGTCGCGCC
>NZ_JBFRDQ010000129.1:0-13992 GCF_052113865.1 Allobosea sp. TAB14
GGCTAGTGCTGAAGCGAAGGGCCGTCAGCCGATCCGCGCACGCCGAGCATGCGCGGATACCGACTTGCGGGATCGACAAGCGCTGCCAAGATAACGTGTAGCTGCACATTAAGGGAGATTCGCCATGAGCGCTGCGATCGTCGGCTGGGCCCATACGCCGTTCGGCAAGCAGGATGCCGAAACCGTCGAAAGCCTGATCGTGCGCGTCGCGACCGACGCGCTGGTCGATGCCGGCATCACCGCCGACCAGGTCGACGAGATCGTGCTCGGCCATTACAACGCCGGCTTCTCGGCCCAGGACTTCACCGCCTCGCTGGTGCTGCAGGCCGATCCGGCGCTGCGCTTCAAGCCGACGACCCGCGTCGAGAATGCCTGCGCCACCGGCTCGGCCGCGGTCCATCAGGGCGTGCGGGCGATCAAGGCCAAGGATGCCAAGATCGTGCTCGTCGTCGGCGTCGAGCAGATGACCAAGACRCCYTCGGCCGAGATTGGCCAGAACCTGCTGAAGGCCTCCTATCTGCCGGAGGATGCCGGCACGCAGGGCGGTTTCGCCGGCGTCTTCGGCAAGATCGCCGCCGGCTATTTCCAGCGCCATGGCGACCAGTCCGACGCGCTCGCCATGATCGCGGCGAAGAACCACAAGAACGGCGTCGAGAACCCCTTCGCGCAGATGCGCAAGGATCTCGGCTACGCTTTCTGCCGCGAGGAGAGCGAGAAGAACCCCTATGTCGCCGGGCCGCTGAAGCGCACCGACTGCTCGCTGGTCTCGGACGGCGCCGCCGCGATCGTGCTGGCCGACGAGGAGACCGCCTTGCAGATGCGCCGCGCCGTCGGCTTCCGCGGCATGGCGCATGTCCAGGATTTCCTGCCGATGTCGAAGCGCGACATCCTGAAATTCGAGGGCGGCGCGCTCGCCTGGAAGAAGGCGCTGGCGGATGCGGGCGTAACGCTGGACGACCTCTCCTTCGTCGAGACGCATGACTGCTTCACCATCGCCGAATTGATCGAATACGAGGCGATGGGGCTGACCAAGGAAGGCGAGGGCGCCCGTGCGATCAAGGAGGGCTGGACGCAGAAGGACGGCAAGCTGCCGGTCAACGTCTCCGGCGGCCTGAAGGCCAAGGGCCATCCGATCGGCGCCACCGGCGTCTCGATGCATGTCCTCTCCGCCATGCAGCTCACCGGCGAGGCGCCGGAGGGCATGCAGCTCGCCGAGCCRCGCCTCGGCGGCATCTTCAACATGGGTGATCGCGTTCGCGCTCACGCAGTTCCCGGTCGGCTATGCGCTCGACCGGATCGGCCCGCGGCGGACGCTGGCGGGATTTCTCCTGGTCGCCTTCGCCGGGACGGTGATCTTCGGCTTGTCGCGCGGCTATCTCTCCGCCCTGGCGGCGCTCGCGCTGATCGGCATCGGTTGCGCCCCCATCCTGATGTCCGGCTTCTACCTGGCTGCGCGCCTCTATTCGCCCCGGCATTTCGCGACGATGTCGTCCTTCCTGATCGGCTTCGGCTGCATCGGCGATCCGTTGAGCGGGGCGCCGCTCGCCTATTTCCTGGCGGCCTATGGCTGGCGCGCGACCGTCTTCGGCCTCGCCGGCATCGTGGCGCTGACGGCCCTGCTGGTGATGTTGCTGCTGAAGGATCCCCCGCCGCTTCCCGGCACGCCGCAACGGCATGTCTCGCTGCTGGACGGGATCAGGCAGATCGTGGTGAAGCGCCCGCTCTGGCTGATCCTCCCCTTCACCTTCGTGAGCTACGGCGTGACGATCTCCATCCGTGGCCTGTGGATCGCGCCCTATCTCCAGAGGGTGCACGGCTTCGATCTCGCTGCCACGAGCTATGCGGCGATGGCGATGGGAGGGGTCATCGCGGCGGGCGCGCTGCTGGTGCTGCCGCTCTATCGCCGGATCGGGGCCAAGCCTACGGTCATCGCCTGCGCGGTGACCGTCGCTCTGGCCTGCTTCGCGCTGGCGCTGTGGGGCGAGGCATCATCCCGCCTTGCCGTCGGCCTGCTTCTCGTCATCGGGCTGTTCGGCGTCACCTATGCCGTGGTGATGGCGCATGCGCGCGCCTTCATGTCGCCTCAGGAGATCGGCCGCGGCGTGACCTTCATGAATTTCGTCTTCATGGGCGGAGCCGGCGTGATGCAATGGGTGTCGGGGCGCCTGGTGAACGCGCTCGACAGGCAGGGCTATGAACCGCAGGCGACCTTCGGCTGGCTTTTCGTCTTCATGGGTGTCGCCCTCGCCGTGGCGCTTGCCCTCTACATGGCATCGCCAGCCGAATCGAAGGCGGGCGCCGCCGCGGGGACGTAACCCAGCTCAATATCCCGGTCCTTAAAACGGAGCACCCTTGAATCGGCTTTTGGCGCTCAGCCCTCGCCGGGCGCCTTCGCCGCGATGGCGAGCGCGTGGACACGGTCCGCCAGCTCTTCCGACAGCGCTGCGTTGACGAGGCGGTGACGCTCGAGCCGGCTCTTGCCGATGAAGGCTTCCGACACGATATTCACCCGGAAGTGAGTTTCCCCGCCCTCGCGCCAGCCGCCATGGCCGTGATGCTGGTGCGATTCATCGATCACCTGCAGGCTCTGTGGCGCGAAGGCCGCAACGAGCTTGTGAGTGATCCTTTCAGCTATCGTGGTCATGATCGCGCCACCGTTGCGATGATCTCCTGAGGGTTCGGCGCGTGCATGTTGCGTCGCACTTGCCGGCCCGCCTTCCGCGTTTCATAACCATTCGACGATGAACATCAACTCGCGCCTTTTCGATCGTATCAGGATCGGCCCTTCCGAGGCGGAAGCGGTCGTCGATGGCGATGTGCCGCGCTGCGACCATCCCGGCTGCGCGCGGACCGGCGAGTTCCGCGCGCCCAAGGGGCGCGGGCGCGAGGGCCAGTTCTTCCGCTTCTGCATGGAGCATGTGAAGGAATACAACGCCTCCTACAACTACTTCTCCGGCATGGACGACGCCGCGCTCGCCGCCTACCAGAAGCAGGAGGAGATCGGCCACCGGCCGACCTGGAAGCTCGGCGTGAACTCCAAGGCCGCGCGCATGGCCCAGAAGGGGCGCGTCGCGAATGGCCAGGCGGGGCCCGATACGAGCGACGCCTTCAACCTGTTCGGCGCGCGCCGGGCGCAGCATGCGGCGCGGCAGGAGCCGCGCGTCGGCGTGGTGGCGATGAAGGCGCTGGAGACGCTCGGTCTCGACGACAGCGCCGATTCCGCCGCGATCAAGGCGCGCTACAAGGAGCTGGTGAAGCGCTTCCATCCGGACGCCAATGGCGGCGACCGCTCGCGCGAAGGCACGCTCCAGGACATCCTCAAGGCCTATCAGCAGCTCAAGAGCGTCGGTATGGTCTGAGCAGCCGGGCCGGCTTCGCCCGGCGGGCGAAGCGAAGGGCCGGAGGCGAGATGACGACGGATATGGTGCAGGCGCCGCCCGATGCGGCGCAGCGGCGGGCGAAGCCGCCGGTCGTGGTCTATCCGAACGGCACCCTGCCGCCCCCCGATATGGCGATGCTGGCTGCGGCGCGCGCGCGGCTCAGCAAGATCGACGAGATCATCGTGCCGCCGCGCGAGGGCGGCAGCTTCCGCGTGCCGAAGGGACATTTTTTCCGGATCGTCAGCATCGAGGGGCCGCAGGTCGGCGACCTCAATCTGTGGAACGCGGACGACCTGTCGGAGCGCTTCTTCAGCGGCAAGACGCGGGCGCTGCATGCGACGCATCTGTCGACCGGAGACCGGCTGTGGAGTTCGCTGCCCTATCTGCGCCCGATGGCGACGATCAGCCATGACACGCTCGGCTGGTATGGCTGGGACCAGGACGGCGCTGGCATCCACGACGTCATCGGCACGCGCTGCGACCCCTATACGCATCGCCTGCTCGGCGGGGACGACTACCATCATTGCTGCCACTCCAATCTGTCGCGGGCGCTGGGCGCGGCGACCGGCAAGCCGGCGCGCGAGGTCGAGGGCCATGTCCATGACGTGCTCAACGTCTTCATGTGCACGGGCTTCACCCGCGAYACGCATCAATATTTCATGAAGGCGAGCCCGGTGCGGCCCGGCGATTTCATCGAGTTCTTCGCCGAGATCGATCTGCTCGGGGCGCTGTCCGCCTGTCCGGGTGGCGATTGCGGCGCGACGCATTCGAGCGATGCGGCGGCCTGTCATCCGCTCAAGGTCGAGATTTTCGCGACGGAGCCGGAATTCCTGAAGGGATGGACGCCGCCGGAGCGCAATCCGTATGGGCGCGGGCACGGGGAGTAGGCCCCCTAACCCTTCCTCTTCGCCGTCAGCCCCGCGACATCGGCGATGATGCCGTCGAGCGCGAAATCCTTCGGGGTGTAGACCCGCGCCACGCCCATATTGCGCAGCGCGTTCTCGTCATCGGGCGGGATGATGCCGCCGACCACGACCGGGACGTCCATGCCGGCGACGCGCAGGCGGGCGGTGACGTCGCGTACCAGCGGCAGATGCGAGCCGGAGAGGATGGAGAGGCCGATGATATCGGCGTCCGTCTCCCGCGCCTGGGTGACGATCTCCTCCGGCGTCTGGCGGATGCCGCCATAGCTGACATTCATGCCGGCATCGCGGGCGCGCACCGCGATCTGCTCGGCTCCATTGGAGTGGCCGTCCAGGCCGGGCTTGCCGACGAGGAAGCGCGGCGGGCGGCCGAGCCGCTCGGTCGCCTTCTCGACGGCGGCCCGGGCGGTGGCGAGACCCGTCGCGTCGCCAAGCTTGGTCGTGTCGACGCCGGTGGGGGCGCGGTATTCGCCGAAGATCTCGCGCAGGGTCTGCGCCCATTCGCCGGTGGTGACGCCGGCCTTGGCGCAGGCGATCGAGGCCGGCATGACGTTGCGGCCCTCCTGCGCGCTCGCGGCAAGCTCGGCCAGCGCTGCCTCGGCGGTCTTCGCGTCGCGGGCGGAGCGCCAGGCCTTGAGCCGTGCGATGGCCTCGATCTCGACCGAGTCCGGCACGGTGACGACAGAGCCGTCGCCGGCCGAGAGCGGCGAGGGCTCGCTATTGGTGAATTTGTTGACGCCGACGACGACCTGTTCGCCACGCTCGATCGCCTCGATGCGCCGCGCGCCGTTCTCGACCAGCGCCTGCTTCATGTAGCCGCTCTCGACGGCGGCGAGCGCGCCGCCCATGTCGTCGATCCGGGCGAGTTCCTCCAGCGCGGCCGCCTTGAGCTCGTGGACCTTGGCGTCGACCACGGTCGAGCCGTCGAAGATGTCGCCGAATTCGAGCAGGTCGGTCTCATAGGCCAGGACCTGCTGCATCCTGAGCGACCATTGCTGGTCGAAGGGGCGGGGAAGGCCGAGCGCCTCGTTCCAGGCCGGGAGCTGTACGGCCCGCGCGCGGGCCTTCTTCGAGAGCGTGACCGCCAGCATCTCGATCAAGATGCGGTAGACGTTGTTCTCGGCCTGCTGCTCGGTCAGCCCGAGCGAGTTGACCTGCACGCCGTAGCGGAAGCGCCTGCTCTGCTCTTCAGTAACGCCATACCTGCCTAATGTGATCTCGTCCCAGAGCTCGGCGAAAGCCCGCATCTTGCACAGCTCGGTGACGAAGCGCATGCCGGCATTCACGAAGAAAGAGATGCGCCCGACGACGCCGGGGAAGTCGGCCGCGCTCACCTCCGGCCGGGCGCGGATCGAATCCAGCAGGGCGATGGCCGTCGCCAGCGCGAAGGAGAGTTCCTGCACCGGCGAGGCGCCGGCCTCCTGCAGATGGTAGGAGCAGACATTGGTCGGGTTCCATTTCGGCAATTCGCTGGCCGTGAAGACGACGATGTCGGTGGTGAGCTGCATCGAGGGGCGTGGCGGGAAGACATAGGTGCCGCGCGACAGGTATTCCTTGACGAGGTCGTTCTGCGTGGTGCCCTGCAGGAGCCTGCGGTCGGCCCCCTGTTCGTCGGCGACGGCGATGTAGAGCGAGAGCAGCCAGGCCGCCGTCGCGTTGATCGTCATCGAGGTGTTCATCTGCGCCAGCGGAATCTGGTCGAACAGGGTCCGCATGTCGCCGAGATGGGAGATCGGCACGCCGACCTTGCCGACCTCGCCGCGCGCCAGCACATGGTCGGGGTCGTAGCCGGTCTGGGTCGGCAGGTCGAAGGCGACGGAGAGGCCCGTCTGGCCCTTGGCGAGGTTGTTGCGATAGAGCTTGTTGGATTCAGCCGCGTCGGAATGGCCCGCATAGGTGCGGAAGATCCAGGGCTTGTCGCGCTGTGCCGCCTGCAGGCCGCCTCGGTCGATCGCGGTCATGACGTTTCCCCGGTCTTGCAGAGCAATCTCAATGTTGCACTGCGGCGAAGATAACGCCAGAGCCGCGCCGATGTCCCCTTCGACGTTAGGTGGACGGGATCAATGCCTGGGGCAGTCCCTGTTCATCCCTCGGGACGCGCTTCCGCGAAGCCGTTCTCAAGATGCGGGATGCCGAGATTTGCCCGATCCGGATCGGTTATTCCGAAACGATCGTGCCCCGCATCGGGGAAGGCGGCGGCAGAAGCGCTGCCAAGCGGCGATCGGTCTTGGGAGGGGCGATGAAGGCGTGGGCGGTCTTCTTCGGCAGGTCGAGATCGAGCGGCCGGTCCGGCGGCATCGGCGCGTTCCGGACGAGCCTGACCGCGGCGGAATCGAAGGCGGGGTTCGTCGTCGCGGAAGGCTGCGGCGCGAAGGCGAGCGGCGCGGATGCGAAGGATGCAGAGGAGGTCGAAGCGGCGGAGGAGGYCGTCGCGAGCGGGTTGGCTGCCGGCTCGGATACCGCCGCGAGTTGGTAGTTCGGCTCCTCGTAGATGCGGCGACGCTCGGGCCGTTCGCCCTTCAGGTAGAAGGCATTGCCGCCGGCCACCGTGACATAGTGCATGTTGGTGTAGGAGAAGCGCAGCCCGGCCGTATGGAAATGCTTGGCCGATCCGACCGCCGCGTTACGGCGCCCGTCGAGGATATCCTCCGCGATGGCCTCGATCTTCGGCAGCGTCTTTTCCGTCATCGGGCGCGTCAGGACGCCGGAGGCGAACTGGCGGGGAGCGCCGACCACGCCGCAGATCGTCTCGGGATAGCGCGCCGATTCGACCCGGTTCATCACCACCGTGCCGACGCCGAGCAGGCCCGCCTCGCTCGAGCGGTTCGACTCGAAATACATCGCCCGGACGAGGCATTCCTTCTCGCGGGGATCGGCCTTGGCGAGGGCGACGGCGCGCTTGCGCGCCTGGCTCGGTTCCTTCGCCGCCGGCGCCGCGGTCGAGGCCGTCTCGACCGGCGACAKGCTRCAGGCGCCSAGSRCCGGCGCAGCCAGTGAAATCAGAAGCGGGATCGCYTTGCGGCCATGTCGGCGTACGCCGCCGGAACGAAGACCAAGTGCAGCGATCGCGGTCCGCTTCATGCGGCAACCTCCTGAATTCGGGACCGTGGGTTGCCGGGAAGGCGACCGGGATCTCCGGCAAGGAAACCTGAATTCCTTAACAGAAAGTTAATCCGGGAAGGAAGGGGTGGTGCGTGCGAGGGCGGCCGAGGTGGCCGGAAGGCGCCGAGGCGGCCTCATCTAACGCCCTCTTTCGCAACGGAAAACCCGGACGCTCCGAACCGTGAATTTTTATCTGCGGAGGGCCTGCAGACGCCTTAAGGAAGCGGTGCCGTGCCGGCCCGAAGGAAGCGGAGAGCCGGGATTCAGCTCGGAACTTTGCCGACTCGCGCACCGGCATGGCGCCCCGGATCAAGCCCGCGACGACGGCGCGGTTCCTCTGAACCTCAGCGGCCGCGGGATGCTTCTGTTCGAACCCGGAACTCGTCCAGGGCGACGGTTTTCGCAACCCGATCGGCGCGAGGAGCTTCAGTTCCCCGAGCCCGGCAGGCGCGGCAGCGGCAGGAATTCGACGCCTTCCTCATGCAGCATCCGGGCATCGTCCGGCGTCGCCTCGCCATAGATGGCGCGCTCTTCCGTCTCGCCGTGATGGATCTTCAGCGCTTCCTCGGCGAAGCGCTCGCCGACATGCTCGGCGCTCTCGCGGACATGGCGGTGCAGCGCCGTGACCATCTCGCGAAAGGCCTTCTCCTTCTCGCTCATCAGCGCGACAGGGGCAGGGGCCGGCGAAGGGGCGGAAGACGTAGGCACGGGCGCCTTCGGGCCGAGATCGGTGCGGGCGACGTTCGGCGCCATGATGGCGCGCTCGACCTTGGCGCTGTTGCAGACCGGGCAGGTGACGAGCCCGCGCTTCGCCTGGTCCTCGAAGCCTGCGGAGGTCGAGAACCAGCTTTCGAAGGCGTGGGCGTTGTCGCAGATCAGGGCGTAACGGATCATGGCGTTTCAGCAAGGCGACCAATCGCGCCTGTCGGGCAGATGGGTGTTCGGGAGGTCGTCGGCAAGGCGGCGGGCGCGTGGCGGCAGGCCGCTCGCCTCCCGCGGTCATGCGTGGGAACGGTCAGGCCGCCAGCAGCGGGTCGAGCTCGCCGCGCGCGTCGAGGGCATGGAGGTCGTCCGAGCCGCCGACATGCCTCTCGCCGATGAAGATCTGCGGCACGGAGGTCCGCCCGCCGGCGCGCGCCGTCATCTGCTGGCGCAAGCCGGGCCCGCTCTCGACGTCGATCTCCTCGAAGGCCGCACCCTTCCGGGTCAGCAGGGACTTGGCGGCCGCGCAATAGGGGCACCAGGAGGTGGTGTAGATCGTGATCGGCGGCATGAAGGCGGCCTTGGTTAGCGTTGCGTCGTTCCTCATGTAGTGCGTCGTCATCCATCCGTCACGACCCGCGCGAAGGTCAGCACCTCGACCTGACGCGCACCGGCCCTGAGCAAGGCGCGCGCCGCGGCATTGACGGTCGCGCCCGTGGTCAGCACGTCGTCGATCAGCAGGATGCGCTGGCCCTCGATCTGCGGGCGCGCGCCGTCCGGGACCCGAAAGGCGCCCTGCAGATTGTCGGCGCGCTGGGCGCGGGTGAGCCCGACCTGCTGGCGCGTGCGCTTGCGGCGGGCGAGCGCGGCCGGCGCATGGGGCAGGCCGGTCAGCCGGGCAACGACCTGCGCCAGCAGGGCCGCCTGGTTGAAACGGCGGCTCCAGAGCCGCGTCCGGTGCAGCGGCACGGGGAGGATCAGATCGGCCTCGGCGATCAGCTCATGCCCGGCCTGCACCATCATCCGGCCGAGCGTCACCGCCAGTTCCGCCCGGTCGCCGTATTTCAGCCGGTGCACCAGTTCGCGCCCGACGCCGTCGAAGCGGCAGACGGCGCGGGCGCGGGCGAAGACCGGCGGATCGGCGATCGCCGCCGGCGACAGGAGCCCCCGGCCGAGATCGACGGCGAAGGGCGTGCCGAGACGCTCGCAATAGGGTCGCTCGATGAAGCCGATCTCGCCCCAGCAATGGGCGCAGAGCGCCTGCGCATCCCCGGTCGCAGCCCGGCAGGCGACGCAGACCGGCGGATAGATCAGGGCCAAGGCCCTCTTCAGCCCTGCATCCAGCGCAAGACAGGCAGGCTTCAATGCCGGGAAGGAGAATTTTCTTCTCCCAGTCTGACGGGCGGCGTCCGCCGGCTTCTCCATGGCGGGCGTGTCCTCGGGAAATCCCTCTTCGTCGACGAGATCGGCCTGCCGCTGCCCTGTCATCCCGCGCTGCAACCTCTATCTTCTTCGCACTGCATGATGGCGGACGACCGCTCGGCGTCGTTGCGTGCCGGCCTACCATCGAGCCTCGCGTTCCGAAGGACAATCCCATGAGCTCATCCGTAGAAACCCTGCCGAAGCTGTTCACGCCTCTGACCATCGGCGACATCGCGCTGAGCAACCGCGTCGTGATGGCGCCGCTGACGCGCAACCGCGCCACGCATGGCAGCGACGCGCCGAATGCGCTGAACGTCGAATATTACCGCCAGCGCGCCAGCGCCGGGCTGATCATCAGCGAAGGCACGCAGATCTCGCAGCAGGGGCAGGGCTATATCTGGACGCCGGGCATCTATAGCGAGGCGCAGGTCGAGGGCTGGAAGGCGGTGACGGAAGCCGTCCATGCCGAGGGCGGCAAGATCGTCGCCCAGATCTGGCATGTCGGCCGCGTCAGCCATGTCTCGCTGCAGCCCGGCAACAAGGCGCCGGTCGCGCCCTCGGCGGTTGCCGCCCGGACCAAGACCTATATCGAAAGCGGCTTCGCCGAGGTCTCGCAGCCGCGCGCCCTGCCTGCCGAGGAATTGCCCGGCATCGTCGCGGACTATGCCCGCGCGGCGGAGAATGCGCGCAAGGCCGGTTTCGACGGCATCGAGATCCACGGCGCCAATGGCTATCTGATCGACCAGTTCCTGAAGGACGGCACCAACCAGCGCACGGACGCCTATGGCGGATCCGTGGAGAACCGCGTCCGCTTCCCGCTCGAGGTCGTCGACGCGGTGACGAAGGCGATCGGCAAGGGGCGCGTCGGCATCCGCATCTCGCCGGTGAGCCCGGCCAACGGGATTTCCGACAGCGACCCGCAGGCGGTGTTCGGCCATTTTGTCGCCGAGCTCGGCGCGCGGGGGCTGGCTTTCCTGCACGTGGTCGAGGGCGCCACGGGCGGCCCGCGGGACATCGCGCCCTTCGATTACGATGCGCTGCGCAAGGCCTTCAAGGGCGCCTATATCGCCAATAACGGCTTCGATCGCGAGACGGCGATCGCGGCGGTGGAGAGCGGGCGGGCCGATGCGATCGCCTTCGGCAAGGCCTTCATCGCCAATCCCGACCTTGTCGAAAGACTGGAGCGCGATGCACCGCTCAACACGCCGCAAGCCGAGACCTTCTATGGCGGCGACGCGCGTGGTTACACCGACTATCCGGCGCTGACGGAGAAGGCGGCCTAAGCGCCTCGGCCGGCCTCTTTAGGCCTCTCGCCACATGCGCGACGCGATCCCGCTCTTCATCGGCGGGAGCGCGTCCGCTTCGGAAGCCCCGGCGGGAGGCGGCAAAACTTTTGCCGTCTCCCGTGAAAAAGGAGTTGCGGCGGCGCAACGCTCCGACTACATAGCGCCCTCGACCGGCGCTGCTCCCTTCGTCTAGCGGTCTAGGACGTCGCCCTCTCACGGCGAAAACAGGGGTTCGAGTCCCCTAGGGAGCGCCATTTCCGTACAGAACTGCGAACACCGGGCTCCTTGAGGGGGCCTGCGTTTGCTGCGGCCATCGTCTGCTCCAGATTGGCCTTGTCCCCCACGATGCGAACGGTATCGGCATCCACCTCGACGCGATCGACGATGCTGCGCAGCCAGGCCTTGCGGAACGGGACCGTGCCTTCGGTGATGTTACGCCGCATCAGGGCGCCGAATTCGGCGACAAGTTCGGGAGCGATCGTGGAGGGCGGGCGCTCCGCTGCGTGGATTCGATCGAGCGCGGTCTTTGCCCGATCGCGATCGGCCTTGAGAGCGGCGAGGCGCTCCTTTAGCATGTCGTCGAGATCGGTGACGCCGTCCTCGACGAGCTGGTAGAGCCGCCGCAGCTTGTCATCTGCCGTTTTTACCTCGGTCGCCAGGGCAGTGATTCGTCCATCGACCTCCGCCTGTTTGGCGGCGCGACCAGTCCAGAGCGAGGCAAGGGTTGCTTCAAGCCGATGAGGCTGGAGCAGCTCTTCGGCGAGATGATCGATGACGAGCTCATCGAGTTTGTGCATGGGAATCGAGCGGCCCTGGCAACCGGCCTCGCCCTGTCTGCTCTTGGTCGAGCAGGAATAATATCGGAACACCTTGCCGGACCTCGAGGTGCCGGTTCGCAGTGTCATCGCTCCCTGACAATGGGCGCAGGTGGCAAGTCCTGTGAGCAGAATCGGCCCTGACACTTCCCTTGCAGGCGTCACCCGAGGATTATGCGCCTTGAGCGTCGCGGCAACGGCGTCGAATTCGTCCAGGGTGATGAGGGCGGGAACGTCAATCCGGACATGCTCAGAGACCGGCTTCACAGCGCCGGTTTTGGCCTCGATCTTGTTGAAGGTCCATTCGCCGACATAAACGCGATTGGTCAGGATGCCGTGGACGGTGGCCACGCCGAAACGGGCGCCAAGGCGGGTGCGATAGCCTCGTTCGTTCAGCCAAGATGTGACGGCCTTGACGCCGAGGGGGCCGGATACGCCGTCGCCGACGCGATAGAGCCGGAATATCAGCCGCACGGTCTCGGCTTCAACGGGGTCTTCGACGAGACGTTTTTTGACGCGCTCGCCGCGCGTCTCGCAGGCTTCAGCGATGTAGCCGAGAGGAACGCGAGCCCCATTGTAGAAGCCCTGCCGGGCATTTTGCTTCATGGCGCGCAAGACGTGTTTGGCGTTCTCGCGGCTCTGGTACTCATCGAACAGGGCGATGACCTGGCGCATCATGACCTGTGCGGGATCGTCACCGAGCTCCTGCGTGATCGAGATCAGCCGGACGCCCGCTTTCGCAAGCTTGCGGACATACATTTCGAGCGAGAAGCTGTCGCGGAAAAAGCGTGAATACGAGTGGACGACGATGACGTCGAAGGGGTGATCGTCGTCGAGGCAGCGCTCGATCATGCGCTGGAATTCTGGCCGGGCATCGTCGGTGGCGGAAGCGCCGGGTTCGACGAATTCCCCGACGAGCTGCCAACCTTTGGCGGTGCAAAACTGGGCGGTCTGCATGCGCTGGTCGGGGATTGAGAGATCGGACTCAGCCTGGCGCCCTGTGGAGACACGCAGATAGGCACAGGCGCGCTGCGCGGTGTCGAGAGGCAGAGGGACGCGGGCTGCGCGGCGCGATCGGGACATGGAAGGAACTCACTCCGAGAGTGAACATCTCAGGTGATGAAAAGCAATAATCAATATCAAAATCAATACCTTATAGGGTTTATGTTGATGTCGAAAGAGCTACTTCTGCCCGCGCAACCGGGCTCGGCGCCCGGGCAGCGACGCTATATCGGCGCCCGGCCGCAACCGACGCGCAGGATTGGCGCGCTGATCAGCCATCGAGGCTGAGCTCCCTGCCACGGTTGCGTGCCCTGACGAGCGTCGTCGTTAGAGGGCGCTCTGCCTCCTGCTGGAAAGCCGGACGACCCACTGCGGCTTCGATGGTCGCCTGCGCGTCCGCGCGGTAATCGAGAGTCGAAGCCTTTTCGCCCGAGCGGGAGAGCGCTCGTGCAAGCGCGGCCCGTCTCTCGACATCCTCGACCGGGCGCGTCCGGTCGGTGAGCGTGCGTTCGGAGCGGGCGATGACATCGACACTGGCGCGATCGACGAACAGGCGCACCTCACCGCGCGCGCGGCTTGCCGCAACATGGATGTCGTGGCGGTTCATCGTGGCATCGACCCAGACGAATACTGTCTCTGTCGTTTGGCCCTGAGCCCCGTGGCAGGAGCTCGCGTAAGCATGGCTCAGACGCAGGCGCCCGCGTTCGTCGGCCAACTCGGAGGYAGGGAGCCTGACTTCGCGCGTTCCGATGCGCAGCGTCAGATGCGGATCCGAACGGCCCCGGACACCCTGCCTATCCTCGACGCTGACGAGAGTCGCCTCAGTGCCGTTGATCGCGCTGATGCTATCGGCCCGGGTCAGAATGCGTAGCCGATCGCCGATCGCTAGGTCGAGGCGGTGCTCCTGCCCCGAGGCCGTCACCGCCGGCAGTCGCGCGACATCCACGCGGGCGAGAAGGCCATCGCGGCGCAGCGCCTCACGCACACCGGCATTGAGGGCGAGGACTTGGCGGTTGGTCCTGGCGAGGAGCAGAGGAGCGGCCTGTTCGGGTCGGCTTCGGCATGCAGCCTGCCAAGCCGCGACGATCGAATTAGCCGTTGCTTTCGGTCCGGCGCATTCCTGCACGGCGCCGTGGGCGTCAAGCAGATCGAGTGCTTCCTCGGCGCGCCCGGCGCCGAAGGCTAAGACCATCTCGCGCGCCCAGGATTCGCGCTGGCGCACGATGATGTCGACGCGCCGCGTGCCGACCGCGTCGGCGACAATACGCAGGCCGGGACCACCGATCGGCTGCAACTGCCGGCGGTCGCCGATGAGCCGGACAGCCACCTGCATGCCGGCATGCCGTGCTTCGTCGACATG
>NZ_JBFRDQ010000130.1:0-18865 GCF_052113865.1 Allobosea sp. TAB14
GGTCTCGACGACGGTCGCGATGGCGACTCCACGGCCGGCCGCCGCCCATTCCTCGGCAGCGCGCAGGATATCGGTTTCGGTGCTGATCATGATGCCAATCTCCTCAGCCCTCATCCTGAGGAGCCGCGAAAGCGACATCTCGAAGGATGTTCCAGAGCAGGCTGGAGCATCCTTCGAGACGCGATCTGCGATCGCTCCTCAGGATGCGGGCTAGCTCCGCTAAGATCATGCCTCAACCCGTCTTCTTCAACCAGAGCCGCGGATCGCTCTCCCGCTCTGCGTCCCGCGACAGCGCGGCGCAGAGATCGGCCATCGCCGCGAGGTTGTGGATCGGCCGGAACGAGTCGACATGCGGCAGCATCGCCTTGATGCCGCTGGCGCGCGCCGCGAAGGCATCGTAGCGCAGCAGCGGATTGAGCCAGACCAGTTGCCGGCAGGAGCGATGCAGCCGATCCATCTCGAAGGCGAGGCTGTCATCGAGATGGCGCTCCAGCCCGTCGGTGAAGAGCAGCACCACCGCCCCGCCCGACAGAACCCGCCGCGACCAGACGCGGTTGAACGTGTGCAGCGCCGTCGCGATCCGCGTGCCGCCCTCCCAGTCGGGCGCCGCCTTGCCGGCCAGCGCCAGCGCCTCGTCGGGGTCGCGCGCCTTCAGCATGCGCGTGACATTGGTCAGTCGCGTGCCGAAGACGAAGGAATGCACGCGCCGGCGCTTCTCGGTCAGCGCATGCAGGAAATGCAGGAAGATGCGCGAATATTCCGCCATCGAGCCGGAGATATCGACCAGCGCGACGACCGGCGGATGCACCTGCCCCCGCTCGCGGAAGGCGAGGTCGATCGAGCCGCCCCCGCCGCGCAGCGAGCGGCGGAAGGTGCGGCGCGGATCGATGCGCAGGCCCCGCGCCGCCGCCCGGAAGCGCCGCGTTTCAATGCTGTCATCCGGCAGGCTGAGCTCGGCGATGAGTTGCTTGGCGCGCGCGATCTCCGCCGCGCTCATCTGGGCGAAGTCGCGCGACTTCAACATCTCGCGATCGGAGACGGTGAGTCGCGCCGTGAGCTCGGTGAGCTCCGCCGGCGGCTCGTCCTCGCGTGGCGGCGGGGTGAAGGCTTCCGCCACCCTGAGCGCCCCGGCTTCCGCCTTCTCCGGCTGGCGCTCGGCGCCGGGCGAGACCGGCGACATCTGCGCCATGATCTTCTCGATCAGGTTGCGCCGGCGCCAGAACAGCCGGAAGGCCTGGTCGTAGACCGCGCTGTCCTCATGCTTCTTCACGAAGATCGCATGCAGCGCCCAGTACATCTCCTCGCGCCCGCCGAGCGCGCCCTCGGCCAGCGCCTCGACGGCCTCGGTGACGGCCCCTGGCCCGACCGGCAAGCCGGCCGCGCGCAAGGCACGGGCGAAATAGGCGACGTTCTCGGCGAGCTTCCCGCTCACGCCCCGACCGTCTCCGTCATGAACACCTTCTGGACGATCTGCCAGCGGCTCTCGATCTTCAGCAGGGACAGAAGGTCGGTGAAGTAGCGCGGCGGCATCTGGCACTTGACCTTGACCAACGCCAGCGTCGGCCCGACGAGATCGATGGTCAGGATGTGGTCGTCGCGCTGAAGCCCGCTCGCCTGTGGCGACGGCCGGTTGCGCACCAGTTCGAGCCATTGATCGCACGGCAGGATCTGGATCGTGCCGTCCTCGCGGGCCGTGGTCAGCGCGCTGGTGGGATGGAAGACATGGGCGAGCTTCTCGGCGTTGCCCTCATAGAGCCCGTCGAGATAGGTCCGCACCGTGGCTTCGACGGCCTTGATGTCCGCATTCATGACAGCCTCCCTCGCGCCTCGCCAATCGGTCTGCTGCCGCGGTCGATGGATCAGCGCCCCGCCTCGGCCTTGGCCTGATCCAGCAGCTCCTTCACCTTCGAGCCCTGCATCGCCTGGATGTCGTCCTGATACTTCAGGAGCGCGCCCAGCGTATCGGAGACGATCGCGGGATCGAGCGCAACCGCATCGAGCTCGACCAGCGCCGTCGCCCAATCCAGCGTCTCGGCGACGCCCGGAGCCTTGAACAGCTCTTCCTTCCGGATCGCCTGCACGAAGCCGACCAGCTGCTTCGAGAGCTTGCCCGGCGCCTCCGGCACGCGCGCCTTCAGGATGGCGAGTTCGCGCACCGCATCGGGATAGCCGACCCAGTGATAGAGGCAGCGCCGCTTCAGCGCGTCATGGATCTCGCGCGTGCGGTTGGAGGTCAGGATCACGATCGGCGGCTCGGCCGCCTTGACCGTGCCGAGCTCGGGGATCGTCACCTGCGCATCGGCCAGTACTTCCAGCAGGAAGGCCTCGAAGGCTTCGTCGGTGCGGTCGAGCTCGTCGATCAGCAGGATCGGCGGCCCGCCCTCCTGCGGCTCCAGCGCCTGCAGCAGCGGCCGCTTGACCAGATATTTCTCGGAGAAGATATCGCCTTCCAGCCGCTCGCGGTCTCCGGCAGCACCACCCGCCTCCGCCAGCCGGATCGCCATCATCTGCCCGGCATAGTTCCACTCATAGACGGCGGAGGCGAGGTCGAGCCCCTCATAGCACTGCAGCCGGATCAGCCGGCGCCCAAGCCCCGCCGCCAGCACCTTGGCGATCTCGGTCTTGCCGGTGCCGGCCTCGCCCTCCAGCAGCAGCGGCCGCTTCATCCTGAGCGCCAGGAACAGCACGGTCGCGAGCGCACGGTCGGCGACATAACCCGCGGCGCACAGCCATGCTGCTGACATGGCGGGGTGGCAGGAATTGTAGCCTCCAGCCGCCGGCCTTCCGACACGAAGACAACGGAGCACGGATCATGAGCACCGAACAGATCGCCAAGGATTTCACCGCCCTCCTCAAGGAAGGCAAGCACGACGAGGCCGCCAGCCGCTTCAACGCCGAGGATATCGTCAGCTACGAGAACATGCCGGGGCCGATGGCGGTCTGCCGCGGCAAGGAAGCGGTCAGGCAGAAGGGCGAATGGTGGGCCGCCCATCACGAGATGCACGACTTCAGCAGCGAAGGTCCCTATCTCAACGGCGACCAGTTCGCGGTCCGCTTCCATGTCGACGTCACCGTCAAGGAAACCGGCGAACGGCGGATCATGGACGAAGTYGGCCTCTACACGATCGGAGACGGCAAGATCGTCGAGGAACGCTTCTTTTATTGACGCCCTCGCGTCATTCCCGGGCGAAGCAAAGCGCAGACCCGGGAATCTCGTGACGAGAAGGCGCTGATTGGCGCCGTCCCCGGCCTGAGATGCTCGGGTCAAGCCCGAGCATGACGCGCGATGGCCAGCTCAGGCTTTTCCTGTCGCCTGCGCCACGGCCTGCTTGGCCATCACGCCGATCAGATGGGCGCGGTATTCGGCATCGGCATGGATGTCGCCATTGATGCCCTTCGCCGTATGCTTCAGCCCGTCCAGAGATTTCGGCGCGAAGCGGGTCTTCAGCGCGGCTTCTGCTTCGGGCCAGCGGAAGACCCCGCCATCGCCCGCCCCCGTCACCGCGACGCGGATCTCGCTGCCGCGCTTGGCGACGAAGACGCCGACCATAGCGTAGCGCGAGGCCGGGTTGCGAAACTTGGCATAGCCCGCCTTGGAGGCGATCGGGAACGAGACCTTGGTGATGATCTCGCCCTCCTCCAGAGCCGTCTCGTAGAGTCCGGTGAAGAAGTCTTCGGCCGTCAGCTTGCGCTTGTTGGTGACGACGGTGGCGCCCAATGCCAGCAGCGCCGCCGGATAGTCAGCCGCCGGATCGTTATTGGCGACCGAGCCGCCGATCGTGCCGCGATGGCGCACATGCGGGTCGCCGATATGCCCGGCGAGATAGGCCAGAGCCGGGATCGCGCTCTGCATCTCGGGCGAGTCCGCGACCTCCGCATGCGTCGTCATCGCGCCGATGACGATGTTGCGGCCCTTGACGGTGATGCCCTTGAGATCGGCGCAGGCGCCGAGATCGACCAGCGCCGACGGTGAGGCCAGCCGCTGCTTCATCGTCGGCAGCAGGGTATGGCCGCCGGCGAGGAGCTTGGCGTCCTCCTTCTTGGCGAGCAGCGTCGCCGCCTGCCGGGCGCTGGTGGGCTTGTGATAGGTAAAAGCGTACATCGGCTTGTCCTTTCAGCTCACTCGGCCGCCATGCGGCTGATCGACTTCTGCGCCGCGCGCCACACCGCCTGCGGCGTGGCGGGCATCGCGATGTCCTCATGTCCGAGCGCGTCGGTGATGGCGTTGATGACGGCGGGCGGAGAGGCGATGGCCCCGGCCTCACCGCAGCCCTTGATGCCGAGCGGGTTCGACGGGCATGGCGTCACCGTCATCCCGACATCGAAGAAGGGCAGATCGTCGGCGCGCGGCATGGTGTAGTCCATGAAGCTCGCGGTCACGAGCTGGCCGTCGGCATTGTAGCGCGCGCCTTCGAGCAGCGCCTGGCCCACACCCTGGGCGATACCGCCATGGACCTGCCCCTCGACGATCATCGGGTTGATGATGTTGCCGAAATCGTCGACCGCCGCCCAGCGCTCGATCGTCGTCACGCCGGTCTGCGGATCGATCTCGACCTCGCAGATATGGACGCCAGCCGGGAAGGTGAAGTTGGTCGGGTCGTAGAACGCCCCCTCCTTCAGCCCCGGCTCYAGCTCCTGCCCGTTGAACTTGTGCGCGACATAGGCCTGCAGCGCGCAGGAGCCGAAATCGAGCTTGCGGTCGGTGCCCTTCACCGCGAAATGCCCGTCCGCGAAATCGATATCGGCCTCGTCGGCCTCCAGCACATGGGCGGCGACCTTCTTGCCCTTGGCGATCACCTTGTCGATCGCCTTGAAGATCGCGGACATGCCGACCGCGCCCGAGCGCGAGCCATAGGTGCCCATGCCCATCTGCACCTTGTCGGTGTCGCCATGGATGATCGAGACGTTGTCGATGGGGATACCGAGCCGGTCGCTGACAAGCTGGGCGAAGGTCGTCTCATGGCCCTGGCCGTGGCTGTGCGAKCCSGTSAGCACCTCGACSGTSCCRACSGGRTTGACCCGSACCTCSGCCGATTCCCACARRCCGACGCCRGCSCCSAGCGAGCCGACCGCRGCCGAMGGYGCRATRCCGCAGGCCTCGATATAGGAGGAGAAGCCGATGCCGCGCAGCTTGCCGTTGCGGGCGGAGTCGCGCTTGCGCTTGCCGAGCCCCTTATAGTCGATCATCTCCAGCGCCTTCTTCAGCGAGGCGCCGTAATTGCCGGCATCGTACATCATGATGACCGGCGTCTGGTGCGGGAACTTCTTGATGTAGTTCTGCATCCGGAACTTGGCCGGATCCTTGCCGAGCTGGCGCGCCGTGATCTCGATCAGGCGCTCGACCACGAAGGTCGCCTCCGGCCGCCCGGCGCCGCGATAGGCATCGACCGGGGCGGTGTTGGTATAGACCGCGTCGACCTCGCAATAGATCGCCGGAATGTCGTACTGCCCCGACAGAAGCGGCGCATAGAGATAGGTCGGCACCGAGGAGGAGAAGGTCGAGAGATAGGCGCCCAAATTGGCGGTGGTGTGCACCTTCATGCCGAGGATCTTGCCCTCGGCATCGGTCGCGAGTTCCGCGTGGGTGACGTGGTCGCGGCCATGCGCGTCGGAGAGGAAGGCTTCCGTGCGGTCCGCCGTCCACTTCACCGGCCGCCCGACCTTCTTCGCCGCCCAGACGCAGACCGTCTCCTCGGCATAGATGAAGATCTTCGAGCCGAAGCCACCGCCGACATCCGGCGCGATCACGCGCAGTTTGTTCTCCGGCGCGATGCCGATGAAGGCCGAGAGCACGAGCCGCGCCACATGCGGGTTTTGGCTGGTGGTGTAGAGGGTGAAGATGCCCTCCCCGTCATCATAGTCGCCGACCGCCGCGCGCGGCTCCATCGCGTTCGGCACSAGGCGRTTRTTGACGAGGTCGAKCTTCGTGACGTGCTTGGCCGCCTTGAASGCCTTYTCGGTCGCRKCCTTGTCGCCGAGATGCCAGTTGAACACGCTGTTATCGGGCGCCTCGTCATGGACCACGGTCTTGGCCCCGACGGCTTTGGCCGTATCGACCACGGCGGGCAGCTCCTGGTAGTCGACCGCGATCGCCTCGGCGGCATCCTTCGCCTGCGCCAGAGTCTCGGCCACCACCACGGCGACATGGTCGCCGACATAGCGGACCTTGCCCTGGGCCAGCGCCGGATGCGGCCCGGCGCGCATCGGCGAGCCGTCCTTGTTGTGGATCATCCAGCCGCAGATCAGGCCGCCGATCTTGTCGTTGGCGAGATCGGCGCCGGTGAAGATGCCGATGACGCCGGGCATGCCGGCCGCGGCCTTGGTGTCGATCGACTTGATCTTCGCATGGGCATGCGGCGAGCGCAGGAAATAGGCATGGGCCTGGCCCGGCCGGTTGATGTCGTCGGTATAGCGGCCCTGGCCTGTGATGAAGCGGTGGTCTTCCTTGCGGCGGACTGCGGCGCCGATTCCGGTGGCGGACATGGTGTTCCCTCCTCGCACGGCGCCTCTCGCGGGCGCCTCACTGCCTGGAACGCATGAAGGACGAAAAGCCCGCGCCTCGGCGCGAGCCGAGACTCACTCGGCAGCCTGACGCACCGGTGCGGCGCCCTTGCCCATCGCCTCCGCCCCGGCGGCGATCGCCTTGACGATGTTATGGTAGCCGGTGCAGCGGCAGATATTGCCGTCGAGATCCTCGCGGATCGTCTTCTCATCGAGGGTGTGGCCGCGACGGTTCACCATGTCGACGGCGGCCATGATCATGCCCGGCGTGCAGAAGCCGCATTGCAGGCCGTGATGCTCGCGGAAGGCCTCCTGCATCGGATGCAGCGTGCCGTCATGGGCAAGGCCCTCGATCGTGGTCACGCTGGCGCCGTCGACCGCCACGGCGAGCGTGGTGCAGGATTTCACCGCCTTGCCGTCGAGATGCACGACGCAGGCGCCGCACTGGCTGGTGTCGCAGCCGACATGGGTGCCGGTCAGGCGCAGGTTTTCCCGGAGCAATTGCACCAGAAGGGTGCGCGGATCGACATTGGCGGAGACGGCCTTGCCGTTCACCGTCAGAGAAACAGTGGTCATGAGCATATCTCCTGTGACCCTCCCCCGGCGCACCTGTGAGCGATCACCTCGGTGAAGCCGGCTCCCCTCCCGGAGCGGCTTGCCTCATCAGGCAGCTTTTCCTTGGAATGGATCAAAACGGAGTGTGGACCGATGACCGGCCCCCTGAGCGAGCCGCACCGTGCCGTTGATGATGGACCAAATTCAGCGACGGCTGAACGCGATCGGCTTCAACGACCCCCAACGCCGCCGGCTGCAGCTCTACCGGCCCATCGTCGACCGCATGATCGACGGCCTCGTGGCGGCCGATTTCGAGCGCGCCTTCGCCATCCACGCCACGCTTCGCGACCGCGTCGCCGCCGTTTCCGAGACCCTCCACGCCGCCGAGGCGGAGCATTTCCGCCTGCTGTTCGCGGGCACGTTCGACGAAGCTTATATCGCTTCGATGAATCGGCTCTGCGAACTCGAGCGGCAGGCCGACGTCCGGACCCGGGCGCGCGCTTCCATCGCTTTCTCGCTGCTCCGGGAGCTCTGCCTGGAGAGCCGGCGCCGCTTTCTGCTCTCGCCACGGCAGTTCGCCGAGGATCTCTTCGTCATCGAGCGTGTCCTGACCTACGACGTCAACACGGCGATGACGATCAATCAGGAGAGCGAAGCCGAGGAAGCCCGCCGCCGGAGCATCGCGCTCGACGAGACGGCGGCAACGCTCAAGAGCCGCATCGGCCGCCTCGACGACACGATCAGCGGCGCGGTCGAGCAGTTCGTCTCGACCGCCTCCGAGACCGGGCGCGCCACCGCCTTCATCAAGGATACGGTCGGCAAGGTGGCCCGGGCCTCGGTCTCCGTCCGGGAGAAGTCGTTCCAGACTGCCGCCGCGACGGAGGAGATGTCGGCCAACCTCGCCGATATCGGCCAGCGCGCCCTGAAGAACCTGACGATCACCAACCAGGCCGTGCTCGACACCGCGCAAATGAACGACGCCGTTGAGCGCCTGCGCGAGGTGACGGGCAGCATCGGCAAGGTCGTCGGCATGATCGCCGACATCGCCGCCCAGACGAATCTGCTGGCGCTCAACGCCACCATCGAGGCCGCACGTGCCGGCGAGGCGGGGCGCGGCTTCTCCGTGGTCGCCTCCGAGGTCAAGTCGCTGGCGACCCAGACCGCCAGCGCCACACAGGACATCGCCGGTCAGATCGCGGAACTGGCGGCGAGCGCCGAGGCCTGCAGCACGCACGCCGCCGCCATCGCCGCGACGGTCGATGCCATCCGCCACGATTCGGAGGCGATCTCCGAGGCCGTTTCCCTGCAGAGCACGGTGACCGCCAGCATCGCGCGCGATGCTTCGATGGTCGCGCAGAGCTCGGACGAGGCGATCGCCAGCGCCACCGCCGTCAATGACAGCCTCGACATGACGCACCGGACCCTGGAGCGCGCCAACGCCGCGGCGGCCGACATCGCGCTGCAGGTCGGCTCGGCGGAAGCCACGGTCAGCAAGGCGCTGGAAGCGCTGCGCAAGGCGTCCTGAGGGCCGCGATCGGCCGCCTCAGCCCTCGCTCACCGCCTTGGCGAAATTGGCGAAGAACTCGTCGGCGAGCTTCTTCGACACCGAATCGATCAGCCGCGAGCCGAGCTGCATCAGCTTGCCGCCGACCTGCGCCTCGACCTCGTAGCGCAGCAGCGTCTGCCCGGCCTCGGCATCGGAGAGCATGACCTTGGCGCCACCCTTGGCGAAACCGGCAATGCCGCCCTCGCCTTCGCCCTGGATGCGATAGCCGTTGGGCGGGTCGAGATCGGTGAGCTCGACCTTGCCCTTGAAGGTCGCCTTCACCGGGCCGAGYTTSACCTTCACCACCGCYGACAKATGCGTRTCGTCGTCCTTGGTGAGCTGRTCGCAGCCGGGGATGCAGGCCTTCAGCACATCGGCATCGTTGAGCTTCGCCCAGACGACCTCCTTGCTGGCCGGCAAGGTCGCCTCGCCGCTCATCGTCATCGCCATGGCGCGTCTCCGTATTGCTTCGGCCGGGTGCAGCGGTTGCGGCTGGCCCGGCTCGCAGGGTATCCAGTCCCCTATCCATGGTCGAAAATCCCTTGCCTGCACAAGGGCCAGATCGGCGGCCATCGTCCGGTCGCTCTTTCCGCTGAAGAGGTTCGATGGTCGAGCTCTCCGCCGATGAACGCGCCGTCGCCACCGGAGAGCGCGGCGAAGGTGCCGCGATGGCGCTGCGCATCGTGGCCGAGGCCGCCCGCCTCATGGGCGCGCCCGGGCTCATCCCCATCGCATCCGCCCATATCGACGGCGCGCTCTACCATGGCGATTCCGGCACGCTCTTCGCCGAGCGGCTGGTGGAGGGCGGCGCGCGGGTCGCGGTGCGGGCGAGCCTGAATGTCGGTGCGCTGACGCCGGCGGGCTGCGCTGTCGTCCGGCTGCCTCCGCATGAGCATGAGATGGCGCGGCGGATGAYGCGCGCCTACGAGGCCATGGGCTGCGAGCCGAGCTGGACCTGCGCGCCCTATCAGGCCGGACACCGCCCCGTCGCCGGCACGGACGTCGCCTGGGGCGAATCCAATGCCGTCGTCTTCTGCAATTCGGTGCTCGGCGCGCGTACCAACCGCTATGGCGACTTCCTCGACATCGCCTGCGCCATCAGCGGGCGCGCGCCGGATTACGGCCTGCACCGGCGGCAGAACCGCCTGGCATCGCTGGTGATCGACACGACCGGGCTGTCGCCGGAGCTGCGCCGTTCCGACGTGTTCTATCCGGTGCTCGGCACGATCCTCGGCCGCCGCGCCGGCAGCGCCGTCGCCGTCATCGATGGCCTGCAGGACTACACCACCGAGGACCGGCTGAAGGCGCTGGGCGCAGCGGCTGCATCGGCCGGCGGGGTCGGTCTCTTCCATGTCGCCGGCATGACGCCGGAGGCACCGGACGTCGCGGCGGCCTTGGGCGGCGAGCCGCCACGGGAGCGCATCATACTGGCGCCGGGCGATGTCGCCACCGCGCTCGCCGGTCTCTCGACCGCCGGCGGGACCGGCCGCATCGACGCCGTCGCCATCGGCTCGCCCCATCTCTCGCCGGCCGAGGTCGACGAGCTCGAACGGCTGCTCGCCGGCCGGCGGCTCAGGCTCCCGCTCTACGCCAATACCGGCCGACACGTGTTGGCACCGCTCGAACGCTCCGGCCGGCGCAAGGCACTGGAGCAGGCCGGCATCGTCTTCGTCGTCGATACCTGCGTCGTCGTCACCCCGATCCTGCCAGAACTCGACGGCGCGGTGCTGATGACCAATTCCGGCAAGTTCGCCCATTACGCGCCCGGCAACACCGGCTACGCCGTGATCTACGGCTCGCTCAGCGAATGCGTCGAGAGTGCCGTCGCCGGCCGTCTCGTCAGGGAACCGCGGCAATGGAGCTGACCGCCGAGCCGCTCATCCCCGGCGCGCCGACAAGCGGCCTCTGCCTCGCCCTTACGGCGCCGATCAGCTTCTGGGGTGGCGTCGATCCGCGCAGCGGCACCATCATCGACGCGCGTCATCCCGAGCGCGGCCGCAACATCGCCGGCACGGTGCTGGCCCTGCCCGGCACCGTCGGCTCGTCTTCCGCTTCCGCCGTGCTGCTGGAGCTCGTCCATGCCGGCAAGGCGCCGGCCGCCCTGCTGATGGATGAGCCCGACGCCATCCTGCTGCTCGGCCTGATCGTCGCCCGCGAGATGGGCTGGCCGACGCCGCCCGCCTTCCGCCTCTCCGCGGAAGAACAGAAGGCCCTCTCCGGCCGCAGAATCATGCTGTCGGCAGCTGGGCGGCTCGCATTCGCCGCGGCCGATGGTGAAACGTCCGGCGGGTAGCCGACTCAGACCGCCTCGAAGCGGCGACGGCGATAGATCAGGCTGCCGCCCAGATCGTTCTCGGGCGCCCGGCCGCCGAGCCCCACCACCTCCCCGATCAGGACACGGTGGCTGGCGATGTCATGCACGGAGACGAGCCGGCAATCGAAGGCCGCGAGCGCATCGAGCAGGGCCGGAGCGCCGGTGACGAGCTCGGTCCAGCGATCGGCCGCGAACCGCTCCTCGCCCTGGAGGCCGCGCCGGCTGGCGAAGATCTCGGCGGTCTCGACGCCATGCGCCGGCAGCGTGTTGATGCAGAAGATGCCGCTCGCCTCGATCGCGGCCAGCGTGCGGCTGGAGCGCTCGATGCAGACGAGGACGGTCGGTGGCGTGTCCGAAACCGAGGCGACGGCGGTCGCCGTCATGCCGAGCCGGCCCGCCGGCCCCCGCGCGGTCACCACATGCACGGCGCTGGCGACCTGCGCCATCGCATCGCGATAAGCCTGTCCCGTGAGTGGTTCCGCCAGCGGCGGGAGAGGTTGGATGGTCTTTGTCATCAGCTCTGCGGCTCATGCTGCGACTGGCGCGCAACCCTGCCCATGTAGCCGCTCGCGGCGGCGATTGCCAGACGAGCCCGGCTCGCGCGGCCCGTCGCGCCACCACAGGGAGAGCCGCTCTTCCGAGAGGCACTGCCGGCGCCCGCCATGGCTCCGCCACAGCCCCGCACCCGAGTCGGCGCCCACCTCGACGGTCTCCTGCCCTCGACGGCCAGGATGGGCCGGGGGTCCGTCCCAGCATCATACCTTCGCATGAAGGGAGGAGCCACAATCACGCTTGCGTCAGATGGATTCGCGTCCGGTCGTCGTCCCGGCGCCAGACCCGTGAAGCGACCCCGGGCGGCGAAAATCGCAGTCCCCGGCTCATCGCACGCCAAAATCCACGCGCCCAGCGCACAATCATCATGCGTGAAATGCGCGCGGCGCCGCAGAGAGTTCTGCACATTCTCGAGGCAATTCGCGCGAGATTGCTTTTGACAGAAATACGGCCCGGAGTGATTGTCGTCAGCGCAAGCCGTTGGTAGCTCTGCGCGGCAATCGCATCCCGCATGCGCCAGCGACATGCTGACGACAAGAACGGGAGCTGGTTCGAGGGGTCGGCGTCTTCAATGGAAGTATTTCTGCAGCAGCTCATCAATGGGCTGACATTGGGATCGATCTACGGTCTCATCGCCATCGGCTACACGATGGTTTTCGGCATCATCGGCATGGTGAACTTCGCCCACGGCGACATCTTCATGCTGTCCGCCTTCATCGCGCTGATCTTCTTCATGCTCGTGACGGCGGTCCTCGGCACCAGCGCCGGGATGGTGCTTCTGGCGCTGGTCATCGTGCTGGGCCTGGCAATGTTCTTCACCTCGCTGTGGAATTGGACGATCGAGCGGGTGGCCTACCGGCCGCTGCGCGGCTCCTTCCGGCTCGCGCCGCTGATCTCGGCGATCGGCATGTCGATCTTCCTGTCGAATTTCGTGCAGGTGGCGCAGGGCCCGCGCAACAAGTCGATCCCGCCGATCCTGAACAAGTCGATCACGCTGATCGACAGCGCGACCTACTCGGTCCAGATCTCCTACAAGCAGATCGTCATCATCGTGACGACGGCGGTGCTCCTGCTGGCCTTCTGGTACATCGTACAGAAGACGCCCCTGGGCCGCGCCCAGCGCGCCTGCGAGCAGGACCGCAAGATGGCCGCCCTGCTCGGCATCGACGTCGACCGCACCATCTCGATCACCTTCATCATGGGCGCGGCGCTCGCAGCCGTCGCCGGCGTGATGTACCTCGTGCTCTATGGCGTGGTGAATTTCGCCGACGGCTTCACACCTGGCGTCAAGGCCTTCACGGCCGCGGTGCTCGGCGGCATCGGCTCGCTGCCCGGCGCCGTCCTCGGCGGCCTGCTGATCGGCCTGATCGAGGTGATGTGGTCGGCCTATTTCACCATCGACTACAAGGACGTCGCCGCTTTCTGCATCCTTGCCATCGTGCTGGTGTTCATGCCCTCCGGCATCCTCGGCCGGCCGGAAGTCGAGAAGGTCTGACGCCATGGCGACGATCCAGACCAAGACCGGCCAGGCCGCCGCACCGGCCCGGGGCCGCGATATCAAGGCCGCGCTGAAGGAGGCCGGCTTCGCCGCCCTCGTCACCTTCGGCCTGTGCATTCCCATCATCGCCTGGGGCACGCGCCAGAACATGGACAACGTGCTGGTCCTCGACCAGCGCTGGGAGGCTGTCGCCTGGGCCGTCGCCATCGTCTTCATCGGCCGCTTCCTGGTGGCGCTGCGCCAGCAGAGCCGGGTCCCCGGCAAGCCGGCGGTGCGCCTCCTGCCGCATGGCACGATCGCCTTCTTCCAGCGCCATTCGCGCCTGTTCTCGCTCTTCGGCCTCGGTTTCCTCGTCGCTTTCCCGGCAATCGCGATCGGCCTCACCGGCTGGGGCGGCTCGCTGAAATGGATCGACAATTTCGGCGTCCAGATCCTGATCTACGTCATGCTCGGCTGGGGGCTGAACATCGTCGTCGGCCTCGCCGGCCTGCTCGATCTTGGCTACGTCGCCTTCTACGCCGTCGGCGCCTATTCCTACGCGCTCCTCGCCAAGAATTTCGGCCTGTCCTTCTGGATCCTGCTGCCGCTCGCCGGCTTCCTCGCCGCCTTCTGGGGCATGCTGCTCGGCTTCCCCGTGCTGCGCCTGCGCGGCGACTATCTCGCCATCGTGACGCTGGCCTTCGGCGAGATCATCCGCCTCGTCCTGGTGAACTGGACGAACTTCTCGAACGGCTATGCCGGCATCTCCGGCATCCCGCGCCCCAGCTTCTTCGGCATCCCCTTCACAGCGAATGATGACGGCTTCGCCGCGGTGTTCGGACTCGAATTCTCACCATTGTACCGAACGATCTTCCTCTACTATCTGATCCTATGCCTGGCCTTGCTGACGGCCTTCGTGACGCTGCGATTGCGCCGCTTGCCGGTCGGGCGCGCCTGGGARGCGCTGCGCGASGACGAGATCGCCTGCCGCTCGCTCGGCATCAACACCACCAACACCAAGCTCACCGCCTTTTCCATCGGTGCCATGTTCGGCGGCTTCGCCGGCTCCTTCTTCGCCGCGCGCCAGGGCTTCATCTCGCCTGAATCCTTCACCTTCATGGAATCGGCGGTGATCCTCGCCATCGTCGTGCTCGGCGGCATGGGCTCGCTCTGGGGCTGCGCCATTGCGGCGATCGCGATGATCGGCGGCACCGAGTTGCTGCGCGAGCTGGAATGGATGAAGGCGATCTTCGGCGCCGATTTCGACCCGACCAAATACCGCATGCTGATCTTCGGTTTCGCCATGGTCGTCATCATGATCTGGAAGCCGCGCGGCCTGATCTCGGTGCGCGAGCCCACCGCCTTCCTGAAGGAGAAGAAGACGATCTCCTCCGACCTCGTGCAGGAGGGTCACGGCTGATGGCCAACGCTCCCGCAGCCCACGGCCGCCCTCTCCTCGAGGTCGAGCACGTCACCATGCGCTTCGGCGGCCTGACCGCCGTCAACGACCTCTCCTTCGAGGCGCGCAAGGGCGAGATCACCGCCCTGATCGGCCCCAACGGCGCCGGCAAGACCACGGTGTTCAACTGCATCACCGGCTTCTACAAGCCGACGCAGGGCATGATCACCCTGACCCAGGAGGATGGCGCGAGCTTTCTGCTGGAGCGGATGCCGGACTTCCGCATCTCCTGGAGGGCAAAGGTCGCCCGCACCTTCCAGAACATCCGCCTCTTCGGCGGCATGACSGTKCTGGAGAAYCTGCTYRTCGCSCAGCACAACCCGCTGATGATCGCRTCGGGCTTCACCTTCCTCGGCGTGCTCGGCATCGGCGGCTACAAGGCGCGCGAGAAGGAGGCGATCGAGAAGGCCAAGTTCTGGCTCGACAAGATCAACCTGACCGCACGCGCCGACGATCCCGCCGCCGACCTGCCCTATGGCGATCAGCGCCGGCTCGAGATCGCGCGGGCCATGTGCACCGACCCCGTCCTGCTCTGCCTCGACGAGCCGGCCGCCGGCCTGAACCCGCGCGAGAGCCACGATCTCAACACGCTKCTGCWMTCGATCCGCAGYGAACTCGGCACCGCCCTGCTGCTGATCGAGCACGACATGTCGGTGGTCATGGAAATCTCGGACCACGTCGTCGTGCTCGACTACGGCACCAAGATCGCCGACGGCACGCCGGCCGAGGTGCAGGCCGACCCGAAGGTCATCGCCGCCTATCTCGGCGTGGATGACGAGGAGGTCGAAGAGGTCGGAGCGGAGGTCGGCATCTCGTGACTATGACCCAGCCTCTCCTCGCCGCCCGCGGCGTCAAGACCTATTACGGCAAGATCATCGCGTTGAAGGGCATCGACATCGACGTCAATGCCGGCGAGATCGTCACGATGATCGGCGCCAACGGCGCCGGCAAATCGACGCTGATGATGACGATATTCGGCAATCCRCAGGCCCGCGAAGGCACGATCACCTATGAGGGCCGCGACATCACCCGGCTGCCGAGCCACGAGATCGCACGGCTGGGAATAGCGCAATCCCCCGAGGGAAGACGCATCTTCCCGCGCATGACGGTGTTCGAGAACCTGCAGATGGGCGCAGCCGTCCGCAATTTCGAGCATTTCGACGAGGATCTCGAGAAGATCTGCGTGCTCTTCCCGCGCATCAAGGAGCGGCTGCAGCAGCGCGGCGGCACCCTGTCGGGCGGCGAGCAGCAGATGGTCGCCATCGCGCGCGCCCTGATGGCCCGGCCGAAGCTGCTGCTGCTGGACGAGCCCTCGCTCGGCCTGGCGCCACTGATCGTCAAGCAGATCTTCGAGGCGATCCGCGAGCTCAACAGGACGCAAGGCCTGACCGTCTTCCTGGTCGAGCAGAACGCCTTCCATGCCCTGAAGCTCGCTCATCGCGGCTATGTCATGGTCAACGGCGTCATCACCATGAGCGGCACGGGCAAGGAACTGCTGGCCAACCCGCAGGTCCGCGCCGCCTATCTCGAAGGCGGACGGCACTGATCGCGGCAGCGGAAACCGAATGGTCTCCGCTGCAACTTTTTGATGAGAGACGGCTGCCTGCCCGCCATGCCATCGCTAGGGTGATGTCGGCGGTTCTGGAAGCCCGGTGAAGCCTGGAGCATCTGATGCAAGGCATCGTCTACGAAGAACCGACGATCTGGCTCTTCCTGCTGGTCACGGTGGTGATGGGCGGCTGGCTCGCCTGGATGTCGGGCCGCGCCATCGCGCTGACTTGGCGGCCGAACTGGCAGCTCGTCGTCTACATGATGGTGCTGGGCCTGTTCGTACGCYTCATCCATTTCGCGCTGTTCGAGGCGACGCTGCTGACGATCCATTACTATCTGGTCGACGTGGTGGTGCTGCTCGTCTTCGGCTTTGCGGGCTGGCGCTACAACCGCGCCAAGCAGATGACGCGGCAATATCATTGGCTGTTCGAGCGCGCTGGCCCCTTCGGCTGGAAGCCCCGCCCGGGCGCCGTGATCAAGCCGGAATTGACCTGAAAGTTTGACGAGCTTGTCGCGTGACAGGCTGCTCGAAACGCGCAAGACTGCGGTTTGGAGCGGCAAAACGCGCCGAGACGGGCCTAAGGAGATTGGCCCGTTTGAACGGATCCTTAGAGGGGAGTTGCATMTCATGAAGAAACTGCTGTTGGGCGGCATCGCGCTCGGCGCGGTCCTCGCCTTCTCGGGCGTGGCCAATGCTCAGATCAAGCTCGGCGTCGGCGGCCCGATCACTGGTCCGAACGCCGCTTTCGGCGCTCAGCTCAAGAACGGCGCCGAGCAGGCGGTCGAGGATATCAACGCCGCCGGCGGTGTCCTCGGCCAGAAGATCACCGTCAGCACCGGTGACGACGTCTCCGATCCGAAGCAGGGCGTCTCCGTCGCGAACAAGTTCGTCGGCGACGGCGTCAAGTGGGTGGTCGGGCACTTCAACTCCGGCGTCACCATGCCGGCCTCGGAAGTCTATGCCGAGAACGGCATCCTGATGATCTCGCCTTCGGCCACCAATCCGAAGATCACCGAGCGCGGCCTCTGGAACACCTTCCGGACCTGCGGCCGTGACGACCAGCAGGGCGCTGTCGCTTCGGCCTATCTGCTGAAGAACTTCAAGGACAAGAAGATCGCCATCGTCCACGACAAGACGACCTACGGCCAGGGCCTCGCCGACGAGACCAAGAAGGGTCTCAATGCGGGCGGCGTCAAGGAAGTGCTCTACGAAGGCGTGAACGCCGGCGAGAAGGACTTCTCGGCCCTCGTCTCGAAGATCAAGGCGGCAGGCGCCGACTATCTCTACTGGGGCGGCCTGCACACCGAGGGCGGCCTGATCGTGCGCCAGATGCGCGACCAGGGCCTGAAGACCGTGCTCGTCTCGGGTGACGGCATCACCACCGACGAGTTCGCCACGATCGGCGGCCCCGGCGTCGAAGGCACGCTGATGACCTTCCCGCCGGACCCGCAGAAGCGCCCGGAGGCGGCCGCCGTCATCAAGAAGTTCGAAGCCAAGAACTTCAAGCCGGAAGCCTACACGCTCTACAGCTACGCCGCGGTCCAGATCATGGCCGAGGGCGCCAAGCGCGCCAACTCGGTCGATCCGAAGAAGATCGCCGACGCGCTGCATGGCGGCCAGCCGGTCAAGACCGTGATCGGCGACATCGGCTTCGACAAGAAGGGCGACATCACCCGTCCGGACTACACCGTCTACACTTGGAAGAAGGGTGCCGACGGCAAGATCACCTATGTCGAGAACTGATCTCGACGGCTGATTGCAGCCCTCGCGGAAAAGAGCCCGCCCCGGACCTTCCGGGGCGGGCTTTTTCTATGGGGCGGGAATGCTCGACGCCGCGAAGGTTTTATCGGGCGGACAGCGGAATATCCTGCGAATGGGACCGGCGGCTACTCGGGATGCCCAGCGTTCCACGACTCGGCATATTCGGCGCATTTGCGATAGACGGCATCTCGATCCGTAAAGCCCGCCGGATGCGAGCGGGACGGCAGGGCAGTCTGAAAGGGCACATAGCCCTGATGGGCCAGCCGCCAGAGCCGCCGGAGCTCGTTCAGGGGCTCGGGATGGTCGTCGACACGCAAATCGAAGCTCGGAAACGGGGCTTCGGTCCAGATGCGAATGGCGCAGGATTGCCTGCCCCGGCTGTCGCCGCCCGCTTGCTCGCCAGCCTCCATGGCCACGATCAGGCGCTCGTCGAAATCGAGCGTGGGCGCGGCCATATAGGCCTTGAGCGTTTCCTCGACGACTTGCGGTCCTGCCAACATGTTTCCCGCGACGGAAACCTGCGGACCGCAAACGCTGCCGCTCCATGCGATGCATGCCGGGCCGGTATAAGCCGCCACATCGCCCGCGCGATCGATCACATGCAGCTGCCTGTGATCGCGGCCTTCGTCCGACCCGGACAGAGCCGAGACGATGTCGCGTGCAGAACAACCTTCCTGAAGCATCCTCAGCCCGTCGACGCCGAAGAATGGATTTGCGAAGGCCTGCGTCGCGATGGCGCCGGTCCGACCTGCGCCGTAGGGGACGACCGCCCCAACCGCCAGCGCCTTCGACGCGCACAAGACGCCAAACGCTCCGGTTCGCGCGTCCTGCGCAACGATGGACCAGGTCATGCGCCGCTCCTTGTTCTTCAAGGAGTGGCCATAGCCAGCTTCTCGCGCTTCTCAAAGCGCCGTCCGAAACGGGGCGGTGGCGACGACACAAAAGGCCCGGTCTCCACGCGGAGACCGGGCCTTTCATGCATCCATGGAACCAGCGAACCCGGTCAGCCCGCCCGCTTGGTGACGACCGTCAGGACACCGTCATTGTTCAGCTGGGCGATGAGCACGTCGCTGGACTTGAACCCTTTCGCCTCGACCGCCGACTTCACCATCGGAGCGTTTTCGATCGCCTTCTGGAGCTGCTGCTGC
>NZ_JBFRDQ010000131.1:0-11819 GCF_052113865.1 Allobosea sp. TAB14
CCCTGATGAAGTGAGCGGCGGCGCTTCTACGCCTGCCCATCGCCGCCCGGTCCTTCAACAGGCCGGGCGGCCTCCCTTACCCGACCGCCGGACGCCTCCTCGATGATCATCTCCCAGCTCAGCGACTTCCATGCCCGCCCCCATGGCAACCCTGCCTACGGCATCGTCGAGACCAATCCGGCAATCGAGCGAGCTGTCGACGAGATCCTGAAGCTGGAGCCGCGGCCCGATTGCATGCTGGTCACCGGAGACCTCTCCGATTGCGGCCTGCCGGAGGAATACGGCATCGTCCGCGCGGCGCTGCGGCGCCTGCCGATGCCGATCTATGTCATCCCAGGCAACCATGACCGCCGCGACACCTTCGCCGCGGAATTGCGTCCCGATCACCCCTACCTGCCGCAGGCGGGCTTCCTGCATTATGTCATCGACGATTTTCCCGTCCGGCTGATCGGTCTCGATACCGTCGTCGCTGGCGAGGATGGCGGCGAGATCTGCGCCGTGCGCGAGGCCTGGCTCGCCGAGCAACTGGCGCAGGGGCAGGGCAAGCCGACGGTGATCTTCATGCACCATCCGCCCTTCCCCGTCGGCGTCGACGGCATGGACATCATGCCCTGCAAGGCCTCGCCGGGCTTTGCCAAACTGATCGCTCGCCATCCCGAGATCGAGCGCGTGCTCTGCGGCCATTATCACCGGCCGATCCAGCTGCGCTTCGCCGGAACCATCGGCTATGTCGTGCCCGGCACCGCCCATCAGGTCGCGCTCGATCTGAGGCCAGGAACCGAAAACCGCTTCGTGATGGAGCCGCCTGCACTCGCCCTCCATGTCTGGAAGCCCGGCCTCGGGATGGTCAGCCATCTCCAGCCGATCGGCGATTATGGACCGCGCCGGGATTTCGTGCTCGATCCCGCCTATCCCGGAAAGCCGCAAACGGTGCCTGCCCAATGACCGAACCTCGCCTTCTCGCCCTGCTCGACCAGGCCGACGCCCTCGCCCGCCGGGCCGGCGAGGTTCTCGTGCAGATGCAGGGCGCCGAGCTCGGCGTCACCCGCAAGGAGCTGAACGACGTGGTCACGGCGGCCGATCTGGCCTCCGAACGCCTGGTCATCGACGGCCTGCGCGCCCTGACACCCGAAGCGGCGATTCTCTCGGAAGAGGCCGGCTTCAGCGGCTCGGAAGCAGCGCCGCGCTGGATCATCGACCCGCTCGACGGCACGGTGAACTACGCCTCCGGCCTGCCCTGGTTCTCCGTCACCCTGGCCTATCAGGAAGGGGGCCGCACCGTGCTCGGCCTGACCCATGCACCGCTTGCCGGGCTCTCCGCGCGCTTCGCCGAAAGCGGCATCGCGACGGTCGACGGCAGGCCGGCGAGTGTCTCCGCCACGAAACGCCTCAGCGACGCCGTCGTCTCGATCTGCCTGACTTCCCACTACAGCACCGAGGACGCGAACCGGACGAGCGACGTGATCCGGCGCCTCGCCGGCCTGTGCCGGGGCGTGCGTGTCATCGTCTCCGGCGGACTGGAGATGTCGCTGGTCGCGGCCGGGCGGCTCGATGCCTTCATCGGGCTCAAGGCCGATATCGTCTCGCATGCCGCAGCGATGCCATTGGTGCGGGCGGCCGGAGGGAAGGTGACGACCGTCGACGGCGTAGACTCGCTTGACGAGGACCTGGAGAAGGTCGTCACCAACGGCCTGATCCACGAGGAACTGCTGCAGGCGATCCGCAGCCCCTGAGGCGTGGCCGTCAGGCCGGCGCCGCGCTCTGCAACACGGCGACCGCCGCCCCCTCGTCCGTGATCAGCACCGAGGCCAGCTTCCCGCGCAGCGTGGCGGCGATGACCTCAGCCTTGTTGATCCCACCGGAGGCGAGGATCACGGTCGGTATCCGGCGCAGGGCGTCGAGCGGGAGCGCGATGGCGCGGCGATTGATCGGATGCGCAATGTCCTGCCCGCTGCGATCGATGAACTGACCGAGCATGTCGCCGACCGCGCCCGCTTCCGCGAGTTCCGCAACGCGGACATCGCCCGGCAGCCCGTAGCGCACCAACAGCGAGCGCTCGCTCAGATCGCCCGCGCTGAGGATCGCGACATCGGTCGCCCTGATCCGGGCGAAGGCCGCCTCGAACACGTCCTGCGCCAGGATGGTGTCGCGCGATTGCGGGGCGCCGGCATAGATCGGCGCCGCCAGATAATGGCATTCGGCCTGCCAGAGCCGGGCGAAACGGCTGGCGATCTCGAAGGTGTTGATCTCGATCCCGTAGGTCAGCCCGCCCATCATCGAGGTCACCGCGAGTTCGCGATACTGCCCGGCGCGGATATGGCGGATGATCTCCCTCAGCGTGCCGCCCCAGCCGACGCCAACAATACCGCTCGGCTTCTCCTCGACGATTCGCGAAACGAACTCGCCGGCGGCCTTCCCGATCTGCGCTGCGATCTGATCGGGATCGGCGGGGCTCGGCACCACGATCGCGTCCTTCAGGCCGAATTCCGCTATCAGCGCGCGCTCCAGCCGGACGCAGCTCTCCAGCCGGGAATTGATGGTAATGCTGACCAGCCCGTTGCTACGCGCCTCGACCAGGAGCCGATTGACGCGCAGGCGGGTCATCTTCAGCCGGTCCGCGATCTCCGCCTGGGTCAGTCCTTCCATGTAATAGAGCCAGGCGGCTCGAACTTGCGTCTGCGGTTCCTCCGGCATGGCGGTATCCTGATGCGATGGGAGCTGCCTGCGGCATGCGCGGCGGCGGTCGGCAGAGTCTTCCAGGTTGGCTTACATCGCTTTCGCACTCTGCCACAACGCAGGGAGCCCCGACGGTTTCATGCTTGAYGCAAACCAATGTAAATCACAAAATACATTTGCATAAGATCCTTCRCAAAACGAGTGGCGACCGCCATGTCCCGTGCCGTCTTCCTCCACGCAGCAGGCGATGCGCGCCTCGCGCCGTTCAATCTCCGCGAGGGAGCGGCGGGCGAAACCCTGCTCGATGTCGCCGCCGTCGGGCTCTGCGGCAGCGATCTGCACTACTACAAGGATGGCGGCATCGGCTCGGCCGTGATCGCGACGCCCTTCGTCCCCGGCCATGAATTCAGCGGCTGGCTGACGGAGGATTTGCCGGATCTCGGCCTTGCGCGCGGAGCGCTGGTCGCCGTCGACCCCAACCAGGCCTGCGGGCAGTGCGAGCATTGCCGGAGCGGGCATCCCAATCTCTGCCCCGAGGTCGTCTTCATCGGGGCTCCCCCKCATGACGGGGCGATGACAGAGCGAATCTGGGTGCCGAAATCGCAGATCGTGCCGGTGCCCGAGACCTTCTCGCCGAGCGATGCGGTGATGCTTGAGCCGCTCGGCGTCGCGATCCATGCGGTCGATCTCGCCAAGCCGCGCCTGCTCGAACGCGTGGCGCTGATCGGCTGCGGCCCGATCGGCCTCCTGATCCTGCAAGTGCTCCGCACGGCCGGCGTCGGCGAGATTCTCGCCTGCGATCCGCAGCCACATCGCCGCGAGTTGGCGCTGAAGCTCGGCGCCAGCAAGGCCGGTGCTGATGTCACCGACATCGCCGAATGGACGAAGGGCGAGGGCCTGCCACTGGTGATCGAGGCGACGAACGCTCCCGAGGGTTTCCGCGACGCCATCCGCGCCGCCCGCATCGGCGGCCGTGTCGTGCTGGTCGGCATCCCCGACGGCGACAGCTACGTGATCCCGGCCGCGGAAGCCCGCAGGCGCGGGCTCAACATCAAGTTCTCGCGCCGGATGGGCCATGTCTATCCGCGCGCGATCGAATTGGTGGCGCTCGGCAAGGTCGATGTCGAGGCCGTGGTCAGCCATCGCTTCCCCCTCGCCGAGGGGCCGGCCGCCTTCCGCCGCCATGCCGCCAACGAAGCCGGCATGGTCAAAAGCATGATCTATCCCGGCCGTCTGCCCGATGAACACCGTTGAGCCGGCGCCACAGGCCGTGATGTGCACTTCACTAGCATCGATCTCGGGACGATCCGAGGCGGCATTGCTCAATGAGCTCGGCCCGCAGGTGGAGCGCCCGTCGCCGCTGCCCTTCCCCGCCCCATCTGTCGGGCGAGCAGGCCTCGCAACGGCACGCCGCTGAGGTCGGCCGCACGTTGAACTGATCGGGGCCGGGTTTGACAGGAGATCGGGCGAATGCTCTTCATGTGAGCATTCGTTCAAATTGACTGTTGCCCGATGCCCCAGACAATCTCGCCTTTCGACCTCGTCATCCTCGATTGCGACGGCGTGCTCGTCGATAGCGAGGTCATCAGTTGCCGGACCCTGGTCGATATTCTCTCGCCGTTCGATCCGAGCTATGATCTGGAGACGGTCATGCGCCGCTATCTCGGACGGCCGTCTTACGCAGTCATCCAGGATTACGAGAGAATGACCAGCCGCCCGGCCTCGGCCGACTTCATGCGGAACTGGCGGGCGCAGCTCTTCGCCGCCTTCAGCAGCGAACTCCAGCCTGTCGAGGGCGTCCGCAGCGCCGTCGAAGCCTTCGGTAGCGATTACTGTGTCGCCTCGTCCAGCGACGCGGAGCGCATCGAGATCTGCCTTCGAAAGACGGATATCTGGGATCTCTTCGAGGGGCGCATCTTCAGCACGACGCGCGTGCGGCACGGCAAGCCGGCCCCTGATCTGTTTCTGCTGGCGGCCAGCGAGCGCGGCGTGGCGCCCGAGCGCTGCCTGGTGATCGAGGACAGCGTCAGCGGCGTGATGGCCGCGAAAGCCGCGGGGATGACGGCGTATGGCCTCGCCGCCGGCAGCCATTTCGCGATACTGGACCAGCGACAGGCGCTTCTGGCGGCGGGAGCCGACCGCCTCTTCGAATCCTGGCAAGAGCTCGCACTTGCGCCGGTGGCACACTGAGGATTCGATGGCCGACAACGACAGCAACCGCCTCGAGGACGCCGCCCGCGCCGGTTGGCTCTACTACATCGCCGGCCGCACGCAGGACGATATCGCGCAGATCCTGAACATCTCGCGCCCGGCGGCGCAACGCCTCGTCTCGCTGTGCCGCAGCGAGGGGCTGATCAGCTTCCGGATGAACCATCCGATCAGCGCCTGCATGGACCTCGCCGCAAGGCTGCGCGACCGCTTCGAGCTCTTGCATTGCGACGTCGCCCCTTCCGATGGCTCGCCGGAAACGGGCGCGGCCGGCGTCGCCGCGCTCGGCGGCGTCCTCATCGAGCGCTGGCTGCGCTCGCGCAAATCGCTGGTCATGGCACTCGGCACCGGCCGCTCGATGCGAGCCAGCATCGAGCGCGTTCCCTCAATGTCCTGCCCCTTGCACCGGCTGGTTTCGCTGGTCGGCACCATCTCGCCGGACGGGTCGGCAAGCCCCTTCGACACACTGGTCAAGCTCGCGGAAATCACCAAGGCGCAGCATTTCCCGATGCCGCTGCCACTTTATGTCTCGAGTCCCGAGGAGCGCGCCCAGCTCATCGAAATCGAGTCGATCCGGCGCATCCGCGCCATCGCCGGCGAGGCCGATCTCTGGGTCATGGGCATCAGCCAGATCGGCGAGGACGCCGTGCTCTACCGCGACGGATTCATGACCCGCGGCGAATTGCTCGAGATGGTCCGCCACGGCGCCGTCGGCGAGGTGACCGGCTGGGTCTTCGACGCCGAAGGCCGCTTTCTCGATCGCGGCACCAATCTGCGCGTGACCAGCGTGCCGCCGGAGCCGGGCAGCGCCCGCCTGCGCATCTGCATCGGCCAGGGCCCGGCCAAGGTCGCGCCGCTGCGCGCGGCGCTGAGCGGGACAATCGTCAACGGCCTCGTCACCGACGAAGACACCGCCCGCGCCCTTCTCGCAGACTGACTCCCCCTCATCGGACGGCCCCTTGCCCGCTCGCGGGCAAGGCCTCGCGCACGGCTGTCATCCGCCCGTCACCAACGGTTGACATAACGAGCCAGTGTGCGAGCATATGCTTCAATAAAGAGCATATGCTCACCAAAAACGACGAGGGAGGCTTTAGATGCGATCTTTCTATGGTGCGTTGGCGGGTGCAGGCGCTCTGCTGTTGGCTGGGCTCGGCTCCGCGCAGGCAGCAACGGAAATCGAGTTCTGGCACGCAATGAGCGGCGCGCTCGGCGAGCGCGTCGACGAGCTGGTCAAGAAGTTCAACGACTCGCAGAAGGACTACGTCGTCAAGGCGATCGGCAAGGGCACCTATGACGAGGTCCTGAACGGCACGATCGCGGCCTATCGTGCCAAGCGCCAGCCCGAGATCGTGCAGTCGAACGAGCGTTCCTTCCTGACGATGGTCAATTCCGGCGCCATCCTCCCGACCAGCGAATTGATGGCGCAGCAGGGCCATCCCATCGATACCGCGAAATTCATCGCGCCGGTGGTCAGCTATTACGCGATCGACGGCAAGCTGCAGGCGATGCCGTTCAACTCCTCGACGCCGATCCTGTTCTACAACCGTGACCACTTCAAAGCCGCCGGCTTCGACAAGCCCGGCGCGACCTGGCAGGAACTCGAGCCGCAGCTCGACGCGATCAAGGCCAAGGGCGTGTCGAAATGCGCGATGGTGCTTCCCGGCGACTATGAGTGGAGCTTCCTCGAGAACTACAGCGCGGTGAACGACATCCCGTATGCGACCAAGCGCAACGGCATGGACGGCCTCGACACCAGCTTCGTCTTCAACAAGGGCAAGCTCGTCGGCCAGGTCGAGCGGATGAAGCGCCTCGTCTCGTCCGGTGTGATGCAGCTCGCCGGCCAGGGCATCATCCCGATCCAGCTCTTCACCTCCGGCGAATGCTCGACCATCATCGCCTCGACCGCCTCGCATGCCGCCGTCGTCGCAGCCGCGAAGTTCGACTGGAGCGCGGCCGAATTGCCTTATGAACAGGGCGTCACCCCGAAGAACAGCGTCATCGGCGGCGCCGCGCTCTGGACCCTGAAGGGCCATACGCCGGAGAAGTACAAGGCGATCGCCGCCTTCTACGATTTCCTCGCCAGGACCGACACGCAGGTCTGGTGGCATCAGGCGACGGGCTATGTCCCGGTCACGACCGCCGCCTATGACGCTGCCAAGGCTGAGGGCTACTACCAGAAGAACCCGACGCGCGAGATCGCCGTGCTCCAGTTGATGCGTGGCACGCCGAGCGACAATTCCTTGGGCTTCCGCATCGGCAACAGCAACCAGATCAACGTCGCGATCATGGAAGAGGTCTCGGCCGCCTTCCTCGGCCGGAAGCCGGTGCAGCAGGCGCTCGACGATGCGGTGTCTCGCGGCAACGAGTCGCTGCGCCGCTACGAGCAGCTCAATGCTGGCAAGAAATAAGGCGGCCGGCCTTCCGGTGGCAGCTGGCGGGGGCAGTTTGCGCCTCCGCTCGCCGCTGCAGCGCCTTCTCGTGAAGGGTGCCGGCGATGGGCTGACCGAAAGCGGGCTGAAGCGCGCGCATTTCCGCGAATGGCGCCTGCCCTTCTGGCTGCTGGCACCTCAGCTCTTTATCCTGCTGCTGTTCTTCTTCATCCCCTCGATCAGGGCGCTGATCCAGGCCTTCCAGTTGACCGACCCTTTCGGCGCCACGACGCAATGGGTCGGCTTCCAGAATTTCGAGCGGCTGTTCCGCAGCGGCGTCTACTGGTCCTCGGCGCAGGTGACGCTGATCTTCACCCTCGCGCAGAACGTGCTGACCCTGTCGGTCGCGCTGCTGCTCGCCTTCGCCTCGAACCATATCCTGCGCGGGCGCGGCGCCTACCGCACCGTGCTGCTGCTGCCCTATGCCATCGCGCCGGCGATCGCCGGCATCATGCTCGCCTTCCTGTTCAATCCCCGTGTCGGCCCCGTCGCCCATATGCTGCAGGGGCTGGGTCTCGACTGGGACCCGAACCGCAACTCCTGGCATGCGCTGGCGCTGGTCGTGATGGCGGCTTCTTGGAAGCACATCTGCTACAACTACATMTTCCTCGTCGCAGCGCTGATGTCGGTGCCCCAKTCGATCCTSGAATCCGCCTATCTCGAYGGKGCSGGGCCGATCCAGCGSTTYCTGCGCATCTCGCTGCCGATGATCGCGCCGACGCTGTTCTTCCTGATCGTCATCAACTTCGTCTACGGGCTGTTCGAGACCTTCGCCATCGTCGACGCGACCACGCGCGGCGGCCCGGCCGGCGCCACCTCGATCCTCGTCTACAAGGTTTACCAGGACGGGTTCGTCACGCTCGATCTCGGCTCGTCGGCAGCGCAATCCGTGGTGCTGATGGCGCTCGCGCTGTTCCTGACCTTCGCGCAGTTCCGCTTCGTGGAGCGCCGCGTGAACTACAGCGTCTAGGCCGGCGATGAACGAGCGCACCCCCGTCATCGATGCTCTCTGCCACCTGATCCTGCTGGTGGGCGCCGCGCTCGTCTGCCTGCCGATCTATTTCGTCTTCGTCACCGGCTCGCTCTCGCAGCAGGAGATCATGCGCGTGCCGATGTCCTGGCTGCCCGGCAGCCAGTTTCTGGCGAACATGCAGACGGTGCTGAGCAATGCCAATTTCGGCCGATTGCTGCTCAACTCCTTCATCATCGCCATCGGCATCACCGTGGGGAAGCTCGCAGTCTCGGTCATCGCGGCCTTCGCCGTCACCTATTTCCGCTTCCCCTTCCGGATGACGGCCTTCTGGCTGATCTTCATGTCGCTGATGCTGCCGATCGAGGTCCGCATCGTGCCGACCTATGAATCCGCGGCGAATGTCGCGCTGCCGCTCAACATCCTCGGCTCCTGGCTCGGCATCCAGGCRCTGGTCGATCTCGACTGGAACCTGGTCAACACCTATTCCGGCCTGATCCTGCCGCTGATCGCTTCGGCGACCGCGACCTTCCTCTTCCGCCAGTTCTTCCTCACCATCCCCGACGAACTCTGCGAGGCCGCGCGCATCGACGGCGCCACGCCCTGGCAGTTCTTCCGACTGATCCTGCTGCCACTGTCGCGCTCGAACATCGTGGCGCTGGCGATCATCCTCTTCCTGATGGGCTGGAACCAGTATCTCTGGCCGCTGCTGCTCACCACCGAGCCGGCCATGGCCAATGCCGTGATCGGCCTGAAGAAGCTGATGCCGCAAGGCGACTCGCTGCCGACCTGGCATCTCCTGATGAATGCGGCCTTCCTGACGATGCTGCCGCCGACCCTCGTCATCCTCATCCTCCAACGCTGGTTCGTGAAGGGGCTGGTGGATAGCGGCAAATAAACCGCCCACGGGCAAGCAAGGCTTTTCGACATGCGGATCATCGGTCATCGCGGCGCGCGCAACATCTGGGCGGAGAACAGCCTGAGCGGCTTCCGCAATGTCTGCGGCTTGGGCGTTGATGCCGTCGAACTCGACGTCCACCTGTCGAGCGACGGCGAGATCATGGTGATCCACGATCCGCTGCTCGACCGCACCACCGACCATAAGGGCCCGGTCGCGCATCTCTCGCGCGCCGCGCTCGCGAAGGTGATGCTCGACGACACGCTGGGCGAGACGATCCCGACCCTGCCGGAGGTGCTCGATGTCTTCGGCCCGACGGGGATCGAGCTCGAGATCGAGATGAAGATGGATGCCTACGGCAATCCTTATCCCGGCCTGCTCGACAAGGTCATCGCGCTGGTCGAGGCTCGCAAGATGGCCGCGCGCGTGGTGCTGACCTGCTTCGTCCCGGAGGTGATCGAGGAGATCCGAACCAAGGCGCCGCATATGCGCCGGCTCGCCTCGGTCGACCGCCGCTCCTGCGAGGCCTTCGGCGGCGTAGACCGCACCTTGCAGCGCTTCGTCGACCTCGGCTGCATCATTGCCGTCGAACAATCCCTGCTGCGGCTCTGTGTCGATCGCGCCGTCGGCATCGTCGGACGCGACAAGCTCGGCGCCTGGGTGCCCAACACGGTGCGCGAGCTCGATTTCTGGCTCGGCCAGCCGATCTCGCAGATCACCAGCGACCGCCCCGATCTCGCCCTGCAATTCCGCGCTGCAAGGAAGGGTTGAGCATGGCGGTGCGCCTGTCCCGCGCGACGCTCGGGCAGCTCCGCCCGGCGGTCGGTATCCCCGGCTACCGACCGGAAGAGCTGAGCCCGGGCATCGTCCATATCGGCGTCGGCAATTTCCACCGCGCGCATCAGGCAGCCTATCTCGACGAATTGTTCGAGCGTGGGCGCGACCGTGACTGGGCGGTGGTGGGCACCGGCGTGCGGGAGAGCGATGCCGCGATGGGCCGAGATCTTGCCGCGCAGGATTTCCTGACCACGGTGGTGACGCAAGAGGCCGAGCGCTCGCAGGCGCGCGTTACCGGCGCGATGATCGATTTCGTGCCGCCCGGCGACAGCGCCGCGATCATCGAGCGCCTCGTCGATSCCCGCACGCGGATCGTCTCGCTSACCGTCACCGAGGGCGGMTAYTACATCGATCCGGCGACGCARGCCTTCGATCCCGGCCATCCCGATATCGTGGCCGATGCCGCCGATCGCCTCGCTTCTCCGAAGACCGCTTTCGGCCTGATCGCCGCCGGGCTGCTGAAACGCCGCGCCGCCGGCCTGCAGCCTTTTACGGTGATGTCCTGCGACAACCTGCCGGGCAACGGCCATGTCACGGCCGACGCCGTTACCGGTCTTGTCGATCTCATCGATCGCGTCGACACACTCTGGATTCGGGAAAACGTCGCCTTTCCCGACAGCATGGTCGACCGCATCACGCCCGCCACCTCGGAGCGCGAACGCCAGTCATTGCGCGACGATTTCGGCATCGCGGACAGCCGCCCGGTCTTCTGCGAGGGTTTCCGGCAATGGGTGCTGGAAGATCACTTCCCGGCCGGGCGCCCGCGTCTTGAGGACGTCGGTGTCCAGTTCGTCGCCGATGTCGCGCCCTTCGAGCTGATGAAGATCCGCATCCTCAATGGCGGCCACGCGGCGATCGCCTATCCCGCGGGCCTGCTCGACATCCATTTCGTCCACGAGGCGATGCAGGACGCCCAGATCGCCCGCTTTCTCTCGGCCTTGCTCGACGACGAGGTCATTCCGGTYGTGCCGCCAGTCCCTGATACCGATCTGGCCGACTACAAACGGACCATCGAGCAGCGCTTCGCCAATCCCAGGATCGGCGACACGATCCGCCGGCTCTGCCTGGACGGCTCCAACCGCCAGCCGAAATTCATCCTGCCGACGCTGCGCGACGCCTTGCGCGCGGGCACACCCATCGACGGGCTTGCGCTCGTCAGCGCTCTCTGGTGCCGCTACTGCTATGGCGAAACCGAAAGCGGGCAAGCCATTGGGCCGAATGACCCGGAGTGGTCGCGGCTCAACCGGCAGGCGCAACAAGCCAGATCCGCACCGGAAACCTGGCTGCAGATGCGGGACATCTATGGAAATCTGCCGGACGACCGGCGCTTCCGGAAGGCGTTCTGCCGGGCGCTGCAGAGAATCTGGCAGGCGGGAACACGTGCGAGCATCGATGACTATCTTGCATCGCGCAGCCCCTGATGGCTGAAGTTCAGGCGCACGCTCCAACCTCCGGTCCGAAGTCTGCATTCCGATCGAATCCGGAAGTCTGAACGCACCTGTCCCGGCGCAGCGGCAGGGGCACGGCCTCGACATGGTCCTGTGTTTCGACGCCGAAGGGACCTTCAGCCAGCATCTCGCAGACGATTTCGGGACCGCCCGTGCGCGCGAAAGCCGCCAGCGCCTGGCGCAGCCCTTCGGTGACGGCCTCGTTCGAGTTTGGATTGGTGACGAGGATGCGATTCATGGTCTTTCTCCCCGAAAGGCTGCGCCCCTCGCGGCCGGGCGTCCGGTCGATGCAGCGCTTACGCCTCGGGCGGTGGCACTGCGCCGGTCTGGCTGGTGATGATGCCGTAATGCTC